>CACZSE010000046.1 GCA_902783735.1 uncultured Lachnospiraceae bacterium | reverse complement strand
TCTTCCTTAGAATAGATCCCGAGAAGCTGTCTCCCGAAGGCAAAAGCTCCCAGGCCCATGCCAAGCCCCGTTACCGTAACGCTGAACAGACAGATCGCAAGCGTCTTCCAGACTCTTTTTATCTTTCTGGCTCCCATGTTCTGTCCGGTAAAGCTTAAAGCAGTCTGGTGAAATGAATTCATCGAATTGTAGATGAATCCTTCAAGGTTACATGTCGCGGTATTTCCGGCCACGGCAATGGCTCCAAAGGAATTTACGCTGGACTGAATAAGAACATTTGATATTGAAAAAATAGCACCCTGGAATCCTGCCGGGAGTCCGACCTTCGCAATTCTTGCAACTTCATTTTGGTCAAGATTAAGCTTTTTAAAATCAAGTTTACAGGGCCCTTCAATTCTTACGAGACATCTGATGATCATGGCAGCACTTACTGCCTGGGATATGATGGTTGCCCACGCAACACCTTTGACACCCATGCCAAAGCGTATAACGAACACGAGATTCAAAACTATATTGATAATGCCGGCTGCCGTAAGATAGTATAGCGGTCTTTTTGTATCTCCTGTGGCTCTCAATATCGCTGCTCCGAAATTATACAGAAGCATTACGGGCATGCCCAGGAAATATATTTTCATATAGCTTACCGATAAAGGCAATATATCCTCGGGAGTACCCATAAGTCTCAGCATTGGTGGAGATAATACCTGACCCATAAAGAGCAGAACAAATCCACAGATAATACTCAATGCTATAGATGCATGAAGAGACCTCGACAATTCATCAAATCTTCCTGCGCCATAGTAATGAGCGATTGCAACATTTGTTCCTACTGACAGTCCCATGAAAACATTTATCAGCAGATTAATAAGCGCACTGGTCGCTCCCACAGCTCCCAGTGCGTTACTTCCGGCATACCGTCCCACAACAACCATATCAGCCGTATTAAATAGAAGCTGAAGTATACCGGCTGCTATGAGCGGCAGTGTATATATGATTATCTTTCCAAACAGTGGCCCGTTACACATATCTATCTCGTATCTTTTAGCCATCTGTTCACCTTCTTTCTTATCGCAGAATATCAATGTCTGCCATTGTTACTTAAGCGAACCTACTATTGCATTGAATATTGCCACATATGTATTTGTGTCATAGTGCAATCCATCCACAAGAACATATCCCTGGCTCGTCAGGAACGAATGAGTATCTATCCATCTGACACCGGAAAGCTGACCCGGAAGAGCTGCATTGAAGGCTTCTACTTCCTCCTCCGTCCTGTAGGGATTTTCAGTCACCGGATTTACCGATACAAAGTAAGTCTTTGCTCCTTTTTTTGCCCATTCCGCTGCTTTGGCATTTACTAAAGCAGCATAATTGGAAATGTTGTCGGTATCATTTACCCCAAGACAAATGACTACTTTGGTTCCTTTACCGACACATTGATCGGCCTGTCCCACTGCGGTTGATGAGAACCATTCATATCCCTTTGCGTTTTCACATATCCATGAGCTGTTTCCTCCGCCGACTGCTGCCTGCATCTGGACACATCTTGAGTCTCCGATAAAGAGTATTCCCGCAGGCGGGCTTGCAGGCTGCGGATTTGCAGGCTGTGGCTCAGGTTGTACGGGGTTCTCTGTCTGCACGGGGTTTTGCGCTTTCTGCGCTTCTATGGCAGCCAGTGCCGCTGCTTCCTGCTCCTTTTTCAGAGCTTCCAGATCGATCTTTTCTTCTGACAGAAACTTACTGTTTACAAAAGCATCTGTTCCGTTGTTATCGATCAAAAACCAGTCTTCTTTTCCGTATCTTCCCTTAACCTTTACTTCGTCATTTGTCCTGACACTTCCTATCGTTTCATATGCGGTCGAAGGTCCTTTTCTGAGATTCAGATTTGTCTGAGCATACATAATAAGTATATTTTCAAACATCTCAATCCTGCTCATATCAACATCTGCAACGATGGAGTTATCACTTACCGACTCATCTTTACCGGTCGTTTCTGCAGGTTTTTTTACGCTCACGGCTGTTTTAGGCGAAGGAGTGGGTATTGCAGCGTTTTCTTCTTTTTTCTCCTCGATCTCCTTCTCACGGTCTAAACTCTGAACCGTAGATTCAACGGTATCATCGTCCGTAACCTGCGCCTGAGTATCTCCGCATGCGGATAAAACAACAATGTTTAAGACTACAATAAGGACTATAAGTAACTTTTTCATGACTCTTTTTTCACTACCACCTTTTTTTCAAATCTTCCCAGCCAATACTCTATACAAAAGCCTAAAGCCACACTTACAGAAAGTGTGATCAAAGCGGCCGTTACGGATCCCCTGAGGTAACTCCACTCCTTTTTATAGGCAACAAATTTCCAGAACAGTCTCGCATGCAAAAGATATATATACAGTGAATATCTGCCCAGCACGGGAAGAACAAACCCTCCCGAAGTAAACTGTACGGCAAATCCGACCGTCATGACACTGAAGAGCATGCTTGCCGTCATATGTGCGCTCATGCTGCCTGAGAGTACATGCCAAAATGCACATATGATCATGAGCGCAAAGCTTATCATGGTAAGATTGCTCTTAATGATCAGCTCTTTTATACGTTCCCCAAACTTTTTTTCAAGCGTGGCCGCATACACGCCTATAAGAAACGCTCCGTTTGAAAGTTCCCAGAAGTCAGCAAAAGCTTTTATATAGAGCAGATACGTAAATGCTATGACACATACGGTCAGGAGTATCTCCTTAAACCATCCGATCTTATATATGACCATGAACATGATATACATTGCGAATAAAACGAACATATACCAGAAATCATACCCCGTCACCAGTTTAACAAGAGCTTCCTTGCTGTCTATGCTTTTATCCAGGATTGAAAAGAAACCTGTTATGAGTATATATGGGACATAACTGTTAAGAATACGTCTGGCCACAAATCTCTTATCGATACCGTTTCGATCGGCAGATTTTACAAGTCCGTAGCCTGACAAAACAAAAAATATATCTACGCCGTATACCCCCCATGTTGATATCCAGTTTCTGAATGATTCATTAAACGATTCGGTATACATCCATCCCGCATAGTGAGATCCTATCACCATGAGTATGGCGATTCCTCTGAGTACGTTTGATGTCTTGGTACTTATCATATTTCCCCTTTAGATCCTAAAATATTCGGCTATAGTCCTGAACAGTATCCTGTTGTCATTTTCAAGACATACACTGTTTCCCGAAGCGATAAATGTCAAAAAAGCATATGCCAGAGAAAAGATCATGCATATGTAAGCAAATCTTGAGATACTTTTATAGGAAACCATATTTCTTCCCCGATCCAGAAACAATGCCCACAAAAGCAGCGCAGCTATAAAAAAGGCCGGCGCAAAATCACATGTGTATCTGTATAAAACTCCGGCACAGTTTGCATCAAATCCGGCTATGATAACAGCCGATACCGTCAGATAGACTATCATGATCCTAAGCGGACGTTCAAGTTTTTTAAGGCCATTTATAGCACCGACCCAAAGTGAGAATACAAACGCATTTGCAATGAGTATTCCCCCGTAGGTATGCTCACTTAAAAACCTTCCCATATAATT
>CACZSE010000045.1 GCA_902783735.1 uncultured Lachnospiraceae bacterium | reverse complement strand
CCTCATTATCCGATACTGTGTTTTCATCTTCATCGGTTTCATTTTCCGATACAGTATTCTCATCTTCTGAATCTTCTTTATCATCGCTATCGGTATCATCTGATACAGTTTCCGCGATCTCGGGAGTTTCCTCCGAAGGAGTAACAAGATCTTCCGAAACTGCTGTATCTGCTGCAGCAGCATAGACCGGTATATTTGCTACCGGAATGGAAGACAATACCGTGATAAGTGTCAACAACAGTACTGCATATCGTTTGAATATTCTGCGCCTTTCTTTTTTCACACTCTTTCCCTCCTATAGTATTTCTTCATAGAAGCTTATCATTTGCATTTTATATGAAGAAATCGGTTTGATATTTCGAAAATAGCTCATCAATACACTTATGCTCTATACGAAATATACCAAATCAATCGGAAATCCAAATCACATGATGATGTAGTATTGTTGATCGTCGGTGAAGATTACATCATCATGTGATTTTGCTTAGAAACTAATTTGATATATTTCAGATATAGCTCAACTGTACACTTAACGTTATTGATTTCCATGAAAGAGAGGATATATCGAATGATGAAGGAAGGACAGAATTTGAATAAGATTTTTAGGATTCTGATATTGAATCTGACTATCCCTGTATTTCTGGTTGCCTGTAACGATACTGCAAATGTTTCTTCATATGATTACTATGATGTAGATAAGGTTGAAGAAAGCATAGTAAATAACGAGATCAGCAGTACCGTAAATGATCTCACAACTGAGAGTAATACATATAACGTGAGTCATGATGTTTATGTTGAAACAAAGCCTCAGACAGAAGAACCGCAGTTTGATGTATCGGAAGAATTTTATATAGAAGGCAAGTGGAAAAGCGTAGGATCGGAAGGATTTGGACAGGCACAGCCGGGGGCGATAGTTGTGTTCGATGGAAATCATTGCAATTTTTTCAGTCCACAGGATACATATGCATTTTATAAAGATGGTGAACGATATATCCTGGACTGTACAAGCTTCATGTCAACGGATACCGTGACATTTAATGTGACAATATCAGATAATGACAACATCGAAGTTGATTACGGAGATCTGGCAACAGTTTTGAAACGGGTGCAATAAGTTAAGTAATTTATTAGAGACATAAGACCAGGGAGGTTTATATGAGTACATTTTTAATCATTGTGATCTGTGTAGCATTGTTTGCTGCAGCATTCTATTTCGGGAAACAGCGTGAAGACCGGCTGATATCGGAAGGTAAGATCATAAAAAGAGATGCTGACTTTTATAAGTATGCGGAAGTTTTCACTGTCAACGGTTTAAACTTTGGCGATATACTTTCAGAAGTCGGAAACACCGATTATTCGGAAATGAAAGTGGCGATCCATAAGTTTGCTTCTGAAATAGTTTTTAAGTCAAACGATTCATGGAATGCCACACTTTCGAATCTTGGTGAAAATGATGGTAAAAACAGATTCAGATTCGAATTCTCAGCGTGGACTGAGAGCAAATACGGTGTTCCTTACGGAATCCAAACCATGAACATGATGGAAACCAGGATAGAGAAAATGTTTTTGAAACATGATGAATCTACCATGGTCGAAAAAGAAGAGATCAAACTGAAAACCAAACATAAATTTTTCTAGATTAAAGGAGGATCGAAAAATGAAAGCTATCTTATTGTTATTGTTCATATTGTTGATCGCATTTATGCCATATATCATCAGGCATGTAGTAAATGCGTCTTTTGATAAGATTGAGGATACCGTAAGGAATAAAAGGATCGACCGGGAGCGAAGCGAAAAAACTCCTGAAATAGAAAATCTGGCCGATCGATACAATAATTGATGAGTGTTTTATGTCAATATCAAAAGCCGGCAAAGTATGGTATCCTAAATATGTATAGATAAAATGATGATGGGAGGTGATGGCGATGCTGGAAAAAAAGAAAGCTTTTATTTCTATGTCTGTTGCATTCGCATATATTTTTATCACCACCCAGATCCATTATCTGAACATATCAGATGAAAACCTTTCGCATATACGGCATTTGGTCAAGGGACTTCTCGACATGCTTCCGCTCATTGTCTGGTATTGGTTTTTAAAGATAAGTGTTATTCAGCCTTCGGTCAGAAGATATCTGATCCTCGGAAGTCTGTGCATGCAGTTCTCCATGTTTATCATTTATTTACAGACTATTGTGGTTACTGAGAACATTGAGCTTATGGCACTGTCGGTAATAGGCATCACATTACCGTATTTTTCATTTCCGGTATTCAGTCTGTTGGCAACTCTGTGTCTGGGCATGCCGGAACAGTATAAGCTTCCGAAGAAGTATCACATATTGGTGATCATAATGGTATTGATAGATGTTCTGGCGATAACCAACAGTTTTCACCATCTGTTTTTATCATTTGAGATCTCCGAGAACAATATAAACAGAGTTAAAACAACCATACAGCCCATGTGTTATCCCGCGGTTGTATTTTTTCTGACAGTGTATGTATGGAGGATCCTGGCGCTGAAAAAGTTTTCGGGAAAGAGCGGTCAGAGAACAACTTTTACAGTCATTTTTCTTCTTATACTGTCTCCGATTGTATATCACATTCCTTATGCTTTAAACGGTTTTACACCGGATTGGGAATTTTTGGGCAGTACACAGTTTGTTTTCTACGTTGAGGTGCTGATCTGGATAATCTGTATGTCAACAGGCATGGTACCGGTCAATACAAGACATGCAAAGATATATGATGTTTCTTCTTTACGGTTTGAGATATATGATAAAGAAGGGAATATAGTATTTCCGTTTAATGCTGAAGCTATAGGAAAAGAAGATTTTCAAAAACTTATTGAGAATAAGACGCTCCTGATCGGGAAGAACCAGGTGCTTCATGTTGCTCCGATAAAGAAAAAAGGATATGTGATATGGCGCAAGGATATTACATATATCAACAGACTGATCGATGAAGAAGAGCAGTTAAAGGAGCAACTGAAAGAACAGGAAAACGAATTACAAAATGAGCTGCTTCTTGCCAATGAAAAGGAAAAACTTTTGCAAAAAAAGGCAATTTATACAAAGATAGATGAATCACTTAAGATCGATATAAACTATCTTGATCAGCAGATAAAAAAGATCACAGAACAACGGGTTATAGATGCGAATGCCTTTAAAACAGTCATTTTAAGAGGTATATATGTTAAGCGTAAAAGTAATCTGCTTATCCTGAACGAGTCAAATAAAACCGTTCCGTTATCTGAGCTGAAGCTTACGATGGATGAGATGTTAAGCGGGTTAACAGATATAGAAAATGACGCAGTTTACCTGATACCGTTAACAAGCATGGTAAAAACATCGGATATCATTGCATGTTTGGATCTTTTATTCCGAGTATTCATCTCAGAGGATCTTAAAACAATTCATCTGCGTTTATACAACGAGAATAAAACCGATCATTTTGCGTTGTATTATGATGATCAAAGTGATCACAAGTCATCGGTAGATCTTACGATAGAAACATATGGCATTAAGGATGCGATCGAAGCGGGAGGAGCAGTATGATACTGTTTATGGAAATCTT
>CACZSE010000044.1 GCA_902783735.1 uncultured Lachnospiraceae bacterium | reverse complement strand
ATGGCGGAGGATCTTTTTGTATACGAACGGATATCTAAGATATAAAACAATGAAAAACCACTAAATTTTGTTAGAAAGCATTTAAACGGAAATATATTTTGTGGTATGATATGTAAAGGTATGGCTTATATATTAGCCGGGTATAATGATTACAGTTTGTCGGAGGTTAAACATGATAGCAATAGGAAGTGATCACGGCGGATATGATCTGAAGATGTCCGTAATCAAACATCTTGAAGAGAGAGGGATAGACTGCAAGGACTACGGCTGCTACGACAAGAGCTCCTGCGACTATCCGGTATACGGTCATGCCGTAGCCGAAGCAGTAGCCGATGGCAGTTGCGAAAAGGGCATAGTCATCTGTACTACAGGTATAGGCATATCAATCACTGCCAATAAGACAAAGGGCATCAGATGTGCACTTTGCAGCGAGCCGTTATCGGCAAAGATGACAAGACTGCACAACAATGCAAATGTACTGGCAATGGGAGCCGCACTGATCGGTCCCATGCTGGCAAATGAGATAGTAGATACATTCCTTGATACCGAGTTTTCCGGCGAGGAGAGACATCAGCGCAGGATCGACCTGATCGAAGGTTAAAAACAATGACATATACATATGATTTTTAAAGGGAGGGTTAAGATATGGCAAAGACATTTATCATGGATCATCCGCTCATCCAGCACAAGATCGGATATATCAGGAGACTGGATACGGGAACAAAAGACTTCAGACAGACCATTTCCGAGATAGCAATGCTCATCTGTTATGAAGCAACAAGAGAGCTTGAACTTGAAGAAGTAAATATCGAAACACCCATCTGCAAAACTACGGTAAAAGAGCTTAAAGGAAAGAAAATGGCCATAGTACCCATTCTCAGAGCGGGACTCGGTATGGTAGATGGCATGCTTTCTCTTATTCCGGCTGCCAAGATAGGTCACATAGGCCTTTACAGAGACCCTGAGACCCATAAGCCCATAGAATACTACTGCAAGCTTCCGGCAGACTGCAGCGAAAGAGAAGTTTTTGTGGTGGATCCCATGCTGGCTACGGGAGGATCTGCTGTCGCAGCCATTCAGATGTTAAAGGATAAAGGATGTAAAAAGATACATTTCCTATGCATCATTGCAGCTCCGGAAGGTATAGAGGCTATGCAGAAGGCTCATCCCGATGTTGATATCTATATAGGAGCAAAGGACGAGAAACTCAACGAAAATGCATATATAGTTCCGGGACTCGGAGATGCGGGAGACAGGATATTCGGAACAAAATAGTTTTGATAAATGAGGGCTGAGCATGAAAAGAACGGATTATATCAAATGGGATGAATACTTCATGGGCGTGTCCAAACTTGCTGGCATGCGTTCGAAAGATCCCAATACTCAGGTGGGAGCCTGTATAGTCAGCGAAGACAATAAGATATTATCCATGGGATACAACGGTTTTCCCAACGGCTGTTCCGATGAGGAGTTTCCGTGGGAGAGAGACGGAGATGTTCTTGAGACCAAATATGCATATGTGACTCACAGCGAGCTCAATGCAATACTCAATTACAGAGGAGGAAACGGCGGACTTCAGGGTGCGAAACTTTACGTTTCCCTTTTCCCGTGCAATGAATGCGCAAAAGCCATCATTCAAAGCGGCATTAAAACTGTCATATATGACAGTGACAAGTATATAAATACGCCCGGAAACATCGCTTCAAAGAGAATGTTTGACGCAGCGGGGGTTAAATATATCAAATATGAACACAGCGGAAGGCAGATAACCATAGATGTATAAGCTACGGAGTTCTAAGACGGTGGCTCTCATATTGTCCGTTACAATGTTTTTTTCGATATTGCCGTCTTTTTCTTCTTATGCCGAGACCACCAAAGAAAAACTTGAGAAGGCTCAGCAGCAGCATGAAGAGACAAAGAAGAATCTTCATGAGACAAAAGAGAATATTGAGGATCTGAATGATGTAAAAGATTCGCTTCAGGGAGAACTGGCTCAGCTTAACGATCAGCTCGAAGAGGTGAGCGAAAACCTTGCCGATCTCGAAAAACAGATAGATGACAAAAAAAGTGAGATAGAGCAGACTCAGGCAGATCTCGAGGTGGCAAAGCAGGCAGAAGCAGACCAGTATGCGGCCATGAAAAAGCGCATTCAGTTCATGTACGAAAAACAGGACTTCATGTTTACCGAGATGGTTTTTTCCGCAAAAAGTTTTGCCGATCTTTTAAATAAAAACGGATACATTGAGTCACTTTCGGCATATGACAAAAAGATGAAAGATGAACTCGAGCAGACTCGCATGAACATTGAGGACACTGAGGCCAGACTGTTGAGCGAAAAAGAAGAGCTTGACGGGCTTCACGAGCAGGTGGTCGCCGAACAGCAGAAGGTTACGGGATATGTGGCCGCTACTTCATCGAATATCAAAAAATATTCCAAAGAGATAAAAGCGGCTGAAGCTGTCGCAGCTGCCTTTGAGGCACAGGCTGCTCAGGAAGCTTCGGACATAGAAGCGTTAAAGAAACAGCTTGCGGAAGAGATACGCCTGTCAAAACTGGCAGCACAGTCAAAATGGAGAGATATATCTGAGGTAAGTTTTGAGGAAGGAGACAGATATCTGCTTGCAAATCTGATCTATTGCGAAGCCGGCAATCAGCCTTATGAAGGTCAGGTTGCGGTTGGAGCGGTAGTGATAAACAGAGTTCTTTCTTCGGTCTATCCGGACACTGTGGTCGGAGTCATATATCAGAACAAACAGTTTTCGCCGGTCGGAAGCGGAAGACTTGCGCTTGCCCTTGCTGAGGACAGGGCCACTCAGGCATGTTATAATGCGGCCGATGCGGCAATGAGCGGGCAGACAAATGTCGGGACCTGCGTATATTTCAGGACACCCATAGAGGGACTGAGCGGAATACAGATAGGCGGACATATATTCTATTGATCGAAAAATACTCCTCTGACAAAGGGAAAAGGTCGCTCATCACTGAACGACCTATAAAGGGGGAGTATATTTTCTTGTTACGTCGATTGAGACGTTTACAATTCTTTTTTAAAGGTTTTGCTTACCTTGTACACGTATACTAACATAGTGTGTGTAACAATTCTGTAACAAAAAAACTTTTTTTTAATTTTTTATTTTTTCCATAAGCCGGTCGGTAAGATCATGGAAATGTCCGTCCTGGATAAGTTTTATGAGGGCACCGAGCTGCTTGACCGATATAAAGAACTGCTGATCGTTGATCAGTAGTTTTTCTTTTGCTTCGCAAAGCTCGTCTATATCTATAACATTCATCTTTCCGTCGGGTTTTACTATCACATCTGCCAGAAGATCGACTACTGTCAACGTATTTTTGGCTCTGTCCCAAAGGTAGGTCACGATATCACAGTACCAATATACAAGAGAGTCATCTTCGGCAAGAAATTTGCTGACCTTATATCCTTCCTTCAAAAAGTAGCACGAAAAGCCGTGGTGAAAGTCGTTTCTGGGTTTTAAGGTATTCCACTTTGTGACAATGATATCATCGTCCATATATAAAATGATGTCATCCTTAAGCGGGATACATTCCTCGGGAATGAGACGTTTACGATAAAGAACCGGATAATCCATGACAGATACCTCCCCTGTTAGGTGATGAAAAAGAATTTGCTATCAATGATTATAACTCAAAAGTGTCAGAAAAAACATCCCGCAAGCCTTGAATTTTTGAAATAATCAGACGTCACATTTCCTTTACACACAATGGCGAATCATGTATAATGAATCTGATTGTGTGAAAGGTTTATTCAGTGAATAAGCGTGAAAATTTTAAAATATTAACATTTGTTACACAGTTTGCGGTAAATATGTTAGTACCGATATGTATCTGTGCATTTGCCGGTTATAAGATCGACAGTTATTTCGGAACACAGATATGGTTCGTGGTACTGTTTTTTGTCGGCGCCGCCGCAGGTGGCAGAAATGTTTACATACTGGCAAAGAAAACATATTCAGATAAAGAGGATTCCGGATCATGAACACCAGACCGGGCAAGACAGACGATACTTTAAAACAACTCCTGATCGGGATACTCATATTCGGGGCGGTCTCGCAGCTTGGCGGAATGTTTTTTGTAAACAGCATGTCGGCATATACCATAGGACTCTGGACAGGCATCGCACTGGCATGCGGATGTGCTTACCATATGTGGTGGAGCCTTAACAGAAATCTTACGATAAATGCGGACAACGACGGGGCGGCCAGGGCATTTGCCATTAAACACAATCTTATACGTTATTTTTTTATTCTTATAGTATTTGCCGGTGTATGCGTGACCGATTTCGCATATCCGCTGGCAGCATTTTTAGGGATCATGGGTCTGAAAGCGGGAGCTTACATGCAACCGCTCGTAAAAAGACTTATATATAAAGACAGATCATAAGGAGGTGAATATATGGACATGGGACTACTGTTGTCCGCCGACAATGAAGTCGATTTCATGATACATGGAATATTCCAGTATAACTTCTTCGGGCATCCGGTATGGATAACAACAACTCATGTGTGCAGCCTTATAGTTTTTCTGATGCTCATGCTGTTTGGCTTTTTGGCCGGCAGAAAGATGAAGCATGCGGACGAGGTGCCGACGGGTTTCCAGAATGTTGTGGAACTCATTGTCGAAAAACTTGACGGCATGGTAGACGGTACGATGGGTAAGAACGGTGTAGGATTCAGAAACTATATTGGGACCATATTCATTTTTATACTCATCAGTAATCTATCGGGACTTTTGGGATTAAGGCCGCCGACAGCCGACTACGGAACCACGTTACCGTTAGGTATCATGACCTTCACACTGATATTCTTTAACAAACTCAAATATCAGAAGGTGTCGGGATTTATCAAGGGATTGTGCGATCCGTGGGTTTTCTGGGCTCCGATCAATGTTATCGGTGATATAGCGGTACCGATCTCGATCTCACTCCGTCTGTTTGCAAACATATTGTCGGGAACAGTTATGATGGCGCTCATCTACGGATTACTGAGTAAGATCGCGATCATCTGGCCCGCAGCTTTGCATGTATACTTCGATATGTTCTCGGGTGCGATACAGACATATGTTTTCTGTATGCTGACCATGACTTACATATCAGATGCAATGACCACGGAATAGTGATCTGAAAACATAAAACCACACAGTGAATAAAACAAGTTCATTATAAATTTAGGAGGAAAATGTGATGGATTTTAACACAAACTTTATTTTAGGTTGTTCAGCGATCGGTGCAGGTCTTGCTGTTATAGCAGGTATCGGACCCGGTGTAGGACAGGGTATCGCAGCAGGTTATGCAGCAAATGCGGTAGGACGTAACCCCGGAGCAAAGTCTGACATTACGGGAACCATGCTTTTGGGTCAGGCCGTTGCAGAGACAACCGGTCTTTACGGACTTCTTATCGCAATGATACTTATCTTCGTTAAGCCCTTGGCAAAATAAGCCTTTATATTCAAAAAGAGAAATCATATCGAAAGGAGGCTTATAAGAGTTGAGCGGATTAGGAAAAGCTACAATGATGCTGCTTAGCGCCGAGATGGAGCCGAGACTGTTTGATCTCGACTGGCAGTTGCTGGCGGATGCAACTCTGACTCTCATAGCAGTCATTGCTCTGTTCTTCTTTCTTTCATACTTTTTGTTCAATCCTGCAAGGGAATTCATGAACAAGAGACAGGAAAAGATAAAAGACGAGCTCAATGAGGCGAGAAAAAGTCAGGAAGAAGCAGCTGCATTAAAGGCACAGTACGAAGATAAACTTAAGAACATAGATAAAGAAGCTGAGGGTATCCTTAGTGCAGCCAGAAAGAAAGCTATCGACAACGAAGCATCTATAGTGGCCAAAGCAAAAGAAGAGGCACATTCCATCGTGGAAAGAGCCGGTGCCGAGGCAGAACAGGAGAAGCTTCGTGTTAAGGACGATGTTAAGAAAGAGATGATCAATGTTGCTTCAGCGGTAGCAATGAAAGCGGTTGCCGGCAGCATGGATATATCGGTTCAGGAAAACCTTGTCGATGAGACATTGAAAGAGATGGGTGAGAGCACATGGCTAAGCTGATTTCCAAGACCTATGGAGACGCGCTCTTGGAGATAGCAAAGGATGAGGACAAGATAGATGTCCTGTCCGAAGAAGTCACGGCTGTTCTTGATATCTTAAAGGACAACCCTGAATTCGGTGATCTCATGAACAATCCCAGAATATCGGTGGATAATAAGCAGGAAGTCATGAAAAATGTCTTTGGCGGACGTGTCAGCAAAGAACTCATGGGATTTTTCACCACAGTCATCGACAAGAGCAGATATGATCATTTGATCGAGATACTTACGTATTTTCTTGATGAGGTCAAAAAGATCAGGGGCATTGGTGTTGCATATGTTACCACTCCCCTGGAACTTACCGATGCTCAAAAGAAAAACGTTGAGAAAAGATTGCTGGAGACTACGGGTTATAAGCAGATGGAGATGCATTATGACATCGACGCTGAGCTTATAGGAGGAATGCAGATCAGAATAGGTGATCGCGTTGTGGACAGCAGCATTCGTACTAAGATTTTAAAAATGCAGCAGGAAATGATGAAGGTTATGGTATAGCTGCACTTTAGAAAGGAACAGATCCATGAATTTAAGACCAGAAGAGATTAGTTCAGTCATAAAGGATCAGATCAAGAGATATGCGAGCGAACTTGAGGTATCCGATGTAGGTACCGTTATACAGGTTGCTGATGGTATTGCCAGAGTGCATGGCCTACAAAAGGCTATGCAGGGTGAGTTGCTTGAGTTCCCCGGTGAAGTATTCGGTATGGTACTTAACCTTGAAGAGGACAATGTCGGAGTTGTTCTTTTGGGTAACAGCAAAAACATCAGTGAAGGGGATATCGTAAAGACTACGGGACGAGTTGTTGAGGTTCCTGTAGGCGATGCGCTTCTCGGACGTGTTGTCAATGCGCTTGGACAGCCCATTGACGGCAAGGGACCCATTCAGACTGACAGGTTCAGACAGATAGAAAGAGTTGCTTCGGGCGTTATCACTCGTAAGTCGGTTGATACTCCGTTGCAGACAGGTATTAAGGCAATAGACTCCATGGTTCCCATCGGAAGGGGCCAGAGAGAATTGATCATCGGTGACAGACAGACAGGTAAGACTGCTATCGCCATCGATACGATCATAAATCAAAAAGGACAGGGTGTTAAATGTATTTATGTTGCTATCGGTCAGAAAGCATCAACCGTAGCAGGTATAGTTAAGACACTTGAGGAATACGGTGCTATGGCATATACAACCGTTGTAGCGTCAACCGCGAGTGAACTTGCACCGCTTCAGTACATTGCACCTTATGCAGGTTGTGCAATAGGTGAGGAGTGGATGGAGAACGGAGAAGACGTTCTTGTTATCTACGATGACTTAAGTAAGCATGCTACGGCATATCGTACACTCTCATTGCTGCTTAAGAGACCTCCGGGGCGTGAAGCATATCCCGGTGACGTATTCTATCTTCATAGCAGACTTCTTGAGAGAGCTGCCCGCATGAACGAGGAATACGGCGGTGGTTCGCTTACCGCACTTCCCATAATCGAAACTCAGGCCGGTGACGTATCGGCTTACATTCCGACCAATGTTATATCCATAACAGACGGTCAGATATATCTTGAAACAGAGATGTTCAATTCGGGCTTCAGACCCGCGGTAAATGCCGGACTTTCAGTATCGAGAGTCGGTGGCGCAGCTCAGATCAAGGCCATGAAAAAGATCTCTGCTCCCATCCGTGTAGAGCTTGCTCAGTACAGAGAGCTTGCCGCTTTTGCACAGTTTGGTTCGGAACTTGATGATGATACAAAGGAAAAGCTTGCACAGGGCGAAAGGATCAAGGAGATCCTTAAACAGCCTCAGTATAAGCCCATGCCGGTTCAGTATCAGGT
>CACZSE010000043.1 GCA_902783735.1 uncultured Lachnospiraceae bacterium | reverse complement strand
GTTATTGTAAAATACGGAACAAAGACCTTGCAGGAGGGTAAGGATTATTCACTCATCTTTAAGAATAATGCAAAGGTGGCGGCTTTTTCACAAAAAGGTGCGCCGAGTGTAACTGTCAGAGGAACAGGAAACTATACAGGTAACACAAGCAGGGTATTCACCATAAGTAAAGCAGACATGGCAGCAGCTGTAAAACTTGTGGTTCCCGACAAACTATATTCCGATAAAAAGGGAGCATTCAGATCGGCTCCGAAACTGATGGATGGGAATAAAGCGCTGGTTTCAGGAACGGATTATGAAAAGATCGATGAGAAGAAGGCATATTCATATTACATAGCGGAAACCGGAGCACCTGTTGAGGATGATGATATAATCCCTGCCGGAACCGTGATAAAGGTTACAGTAACGGTAAAGGTTTCCGATAAGACTCCAAAAAGCCCTTACAACGCAGGAACAACCACTTTGACCGGATACTATAAGATATTGGAAAAAGGTAAGGATATAAAAAGTGCGACCGTTAAGATAAGGGATGCGGGAAAGCTTACGTATGACAATGCAAAACAGATAATTCCTTTAAAAGAGAGCGACCTTACGGTCACGCTGAATAAAACAGTACTTAAACCGTCGGACTATGAGATAGTATCGGTTAAGAACAACAGATTTCCGGGAACTGCCACAGTAGAGATCAGAGGAACGGGAGAATATGGCGGAACTAAGATATTTACATTTAAGATAGGCGTAAGAGCCATTAGATAAAAAATAAAAAAAAATTAAAAATTTCGTGCTTTTTGTATCAGATGTATTACACATCCTTTGATATAATCAACTCAGTTGAAGGAATCTATGAAGGATTTAACTATTGAAGGATATTGTGTGTGTGTAGGAAACTGCCCGGGAGAAAGCCTCTCGGGCAGTTTTCTTCTTTTTTTACAATTCGAATTGTGGTAGAATATATCAAGTTTCCAAAATGGCAGATATCATCATTAGGTATCATGCTTATTAAGAGAGGATAAACAATATGAGCAAAGGAAAATATTATCTGACAACGGCGATCGCATACACCTCGGGAAAGCCTCATATAGGCAATTCTTATGAGATAGTCATGGCCGATGCCATAGCAAGATTTAAAAGACAGCAGGGTTATGACGTATTTTTCCAGACAGGAACGGACGAGCATGGCCAGAAAATAGAAGAAAAGGCAAAGCAGGCGGGGATAACACCCAAGGAATTTGTCGATAATGTATCCGATATCATAAAGGATATATGTAAGATATTAAATATCTCTTATGACAAATTTATAAGAACGACGGATGCTGACCATGAAAGACAGGTCCAGAAGATGTTTAAGAAGTTCTATGATCAGGGAGACATCTATAAGGGCGCATACAAAGGAATGTATTGTACGCCCTGTGAATCTTTCTGGACGGAAAGTCAGCTTGTGGACGGAAAATGCCCCGACTGCGGACGTGAAGTAACGCCGGCAGAGGAGGAGGCATATTTCTTCAAGATGAGTAAGTATGCAGACAGACTGATAGAGCATATAAATACCCATCCCGAATTTATACAGCCTGTTTCAAGAAAGAACGAGATGATGAACAATTTCCTTCTCCCCGGATTACAGGATCTTTGTGTATCAAGAACGAGCTTTAAATGGGGAATTCCGGTAGACTTTGACGACAAGCATGTTGTTTATGTATGGCTGGATGCACTTTCAAACTATATAACCGGAATAGGTTACGATGCGGACGGAAACAGCACGGAACAGTATAAAAAGCTCTGGCCGGCCGATCTTCATCTTATAGGTAAGGATATAATCAGATTCCATACGATATACTGGCCTATATTCCTTATGGCATTGGGAGAGCCGCTTCCAAAGAAAGTATTTGGACACCCGTGGCTATTACAGGGTGGAGAAAAGATGAGCAAGTCTCGTGGAAACGTGATCTATGCCGATGATCTTGCCGACATGTTCGGTGTTGATGCGGTAAGATATTTTGTTCTTCATGAGATGCCCTATGAAAATGACGGAACCATAACATGGGACCTTGTTGTGGAAAGATTCAACTCTGATCTTGCAAATATCATAGGAAACCTGGTAAACAGGACCATATCCATGAGCAACAAGTATTTTGACGGAGTTGTTTCAAAGACAGGTGTGACCGATGCTGTAGATGAGGATTTAAAGGCGGTTGTTACATCTACAAGAGACAAGGTTGTCGAAAAGATGGATGACATGAGAGTTGCGGATGCATTGAGCGAAGTTATCACTCTTTTCAGAAGATGCAACAAGTATATAGATGAAACAGAACCCTGGGTATTGGCAAAAGACGAGGCAAAGAAAGAGCGTCTGGCCGAGGTTATGTACAATCTTACGGAATCTATCTGTATCGGTACAAATCTTCTCATACCTTTTATGCCCGAAACCGCAGAAAAGATCTTACAGCAGTTAAATGCAAAAGAAAGAGACTTCGACGATCTGGATAAATACGGGCTCTACGAGTCACAGACAAAGGTTACTGATACACCGCAGATTTTGTTCGCAAGACAGGATCTTAAGGAGGTAATGGCAAAGGTAGAAGAGATTCAGGCCGCACAGAGAGCTGAGTATGAGCGTGAGAACGGTATAACCTCACAGGAAGAGGAAGAGGTTATCGAGATAGAGAAAAAGCCTGAGATAAGTTATGATGATTTTTCAAAGCTTCAGTTCAGAGTTGGAAAGATCATAAAGTGTGAAGAAGTTCCCAAATCAAAGAAGCTTCTTTGCTCGCAGGTAAAGATCGGCAATGAAGTTAAGCAGATAGTATCAGGTATCAAGCAGCATTACAGCGCTGAAGAGATGGTAGGAAAGAAGGTAATGGTTCTTACAAACCTTAAGCCTGCAACACTTGCCGGCGTAGTATCTGAAGGTATGCTCTTATGTGCAGAGGACAGTGAAGGAAATCTGGCGCTTTTGGTTCCCGAAAAGGATATGCCGGCCGGAGCAGAGATCTGTTAATACGATATATGATCAAAAAGACCATGAAAAACGGTATTGAATATACCATTGAACCATGCGGCAAGGACAGATGGGACGAAGCCTGTGAGCTGGCATTTCGTGTATTCATGAAATTTGAAGCAAAAGAATACGGACAAAAGGGGATTGACAGTTTTGCAGAATTTTTGACAAGCCCCGGTCTTGAGAAGCTGTTTAAGGCAGACCGTTATAAAGTATACGTAGCGATGCTTGAGGGTAAGATCATAGGTATAGTCTCACTCAGAAGCGGAAACTTTTTATCACTTCTGTTTGTGGACGATCGCTATCACAGGCAGGGAATAGGGAGTGAACTATTAAATACCATGAGAGAATATCTGTTAAATGAAACAGATCAAACTACCCTTACCGTAAATGCATCAACCTACGCGATACCGTTTTATTCAAAGCATGGATTTGTGGCTACGGCCGATAAAATATATGCTCAGGACGGCATAATATATACTCCGATGCAAATGATAATATAAAACAGTTGACAGCTCTGCGGTTAGCCATATATAATCAGTAATTGAGTGGTTTTTAAAACTACATGATATTAAGATAAAAACTATATATTTGGAGGATCTTTATCATGGAAAAAATCAGGATCATTACTGATTCGGCAGCAGACATACCCAACGATGAAAACGTACCGGAGTGTCTGACCATATTGCCTCTTACGATATATTTTGGAGAAGAAGAGTTTCTGGACGGCGTCAGCATCACCAATGAGGAATACTACAACAGACTCACAACCGGTGATATCCTGCCCAAGACAAGTCAGGTTTCACCTTACGATTTTGAAGAAGCAATAAGAAAGTCACTGGATAACGGAGAGAAGGTTATCGTGATCACGATATCGAGCAATCTTTCCGGAACATATCAGAGTGCAAGCATAGCGGCAGACAACTTTGACAAGGATGTAGCCGTAATAGACAGCCTTCAGGCAACAGGTGCAGAGCAGATACTTGTAAAATATGCGCTCCAATTGGTTGCAAATGGCATGGAATATGATACAATAGTTAAGACTTTGGAGCAGGATAAGGCAAAGATCAAGCTTTTAGGACCTCTTGATACCATGGAGTATCTTAAAAAGGGTGGCAGGATCTCTGCAGCAAAAGCTGCTTTTGCGAGCGCACTTTCTATCAAGGCGATCATCACTTTGGAGGATGGAGCCGTAGAGGTGGCCGGAAAGGCAAGAGGCAGGAAGAATGCCCTGGAAACGACCTTAAAGCTTATCAAAGAAGCCGGTGTCGATGAGACAAAACCTGCTGTCATAGGTTATTCCGGCAATGACAGGACCATGCTCAATACTTATATTGAAGCCAGCAAACAGGACGGATATGTAAGTATGGAATCGTGGGATGTTGCAAGCATCGGTTCTACCATAGGAACATATGCGGGACCGGATGCGATATTGGTTGGATTTTTCACGAAGTGATCATTATGAACGAACTTAGAAGCAAAACTACAAGTTCATACTTTTACTTTAGCAAGGCTTGCTTTCAGGCAAGCTTTTTTGGGTTTTACTTTTATTATGGCGATTCAGGAAAATAAACCGGCTAAAGTATAGAGAAGCATAAGATAAAGACTTAAAGCTCTATCCTTTACCGGATAGGGCTTTTTAAATTTTGAGGAAGAAACATGAAAGTAGCATACAGCGGTATTGAAGGGTCTTTTGCATCCATAGCGGCGGAGAAGATATTTCCCGATGCGCAGATGATAACATGCAAAAGCTTTAAGGAAGCATATGATAAAGTGGCAGACGGAGAATGTGAGGCAGCAGTACTGCCAATGGAAAACAGTTATGCCGGAGAGGTTGGACAGGTAACAGACCTTATGTATGAAGGAGAACTCTGTGTAAACGGAGTATTTCCTCTGAAGGTGACACAAAATCTTTTAGGAACTAAAGAGAGTACGATCGGGGACATAAAAAAGGTCGTAAGTCATCCTCAGGCCTTAGAGCAATGTATGGAATATTTAGACGAACATGACATACAGATGGAACAGGCTACAAATACTGCAAGAGCGGCGCTTTTGGTATCAGAGATGAATGATAAGTCCGTTGGAGCGATTGCCAGCAAAAAGACGGCACAGCTTTACGGATTGAGAGTTTTGGAGGCCGATATCAATAAAGATAAGATGAATACCACGAGGTTTGCGGTATTTACCAGGCCTTTCGATACAAAAACTGTTGTAGGTAAGTTTGATACATGTATAATGTTATTTACAGTGCGTCACGAAGCCGGGGCATTAGCGAAGGCTATAGGGGTCATCGGAGACCACGGATACAACATGCGTGTCATAAGAAGCAGAAGGATAAAGGGTGTAAGATGGCAGTATTATTTTTATACAGAGATAGAAGGAAGACTGAATGCCATTGAAAACAGTAATCTGACGGAAGACATGAAAAGGTATTGCGAGTCGGTCAGGATCCTGGGATCATATTATGCGGGAGAAGACACAATAGAGGAGTAAGCTATGAAGAATACATTTGGACAGTCCATGACGATAACAATATTCGGGGAGAGTCACGGAGCATATATAGGAGCGATCTTAGACGGACTGACACCGGGCATGGAGGTTGATGAAGCATTCATAAAACACCAGCTGGACCTGAGGCGTCCTTCGGGAAAGATATCCACGGCAAGAGTGGAACAGGATGAATATATTCTGGCAAGCGGAGTCTATAAGGGCAGGACTACAGGAACGCCGTTAAGCATACTTATCCCCAATACGGTTCAAAAAAGTGAAGATTATGAGAGTAAACCAAAGATAGCACGTCCCGGACATGCCGACTATACAGCATCGGTAAAATATCACGGATATGAGGATTTCAGGGGCGGCGGTCATTTCAGCGGACGTATCACTGCAGCAGTCGTGGCAGCAGGAGCCATAGTCATACCGGCTCTTAAGAAAAAAGGCATAGAGATCGGAACCCATATCAAGTCAAGCGGTGGTATTGAAGACAGAGATTTTAATGACTATAAGCAGGATATAGAGGCGCTGTCAAAGACAGCATTTCCTGTTTTGGATGATGACGCAGCAAAGAATATAAGAGAAATGATGGAAAAAGTGGCAGCTGAAGGTGACAGTGTAGGCGGAGTGCTGGAGACTGTCGTGACAGGCATGCCCGCGGGGGTGGGCGAACCCTGGTTTGATACGGTAGAGGGGATGCTTGCACATGCCTTGTATTCGATCCCGGCCATAAAAGGTGTTCAGTTCGGAGATGCATTTGATCTGGTCAATGCACGGGGAAGCGAATTCAATGATGCATTCTGTGTGATAGATGAAAAGGTGGTAACAAAGACAAACCACAACGGAGGTATTAACGGAGGCATTACAAACGGCATGCCGTTACTCTTCAGATGTGCGGTAAAACCCACACCTTCAATATATAAGGAGCAGGATTCCGTTAATCTTAAGACCGTTAAGGATGCTAAGATCATTATTGCGGGACGACATGATCCGGCTATCATTCACAGAGCAAGGATAGTAGTGGACAGCATGACGGCTCTTACATTATATGACATGCTCGCAGGACGTTACGGAACGGATTATTTTGCCTGAAAAGGAAGGAAAAACATGAAGATAAGAGTCATAAACGGACCAAACCTCAATATGCTCGGTATAAGAGAACCACAGATATACGGAAGTACAAGATATAGCGATCTTGTGGACATGATAGAGGAGCATGCAAAAAAGACAGGGATCGAGGTTGAAGTGCTTCAGAGCAATCATGAGGGAGATCTCGTTGACATGATACAGGAATGCTACGGAAAGATCGATGCCATTGTCATCAATCCCGGAGCGTATACTCATACGAGTGTTGCAATTTTAGATGCAGCAAAGGCGGTTGCTCTTCCCATGATAGAAGTACATATCTCTGATGTCAGTTCCAGAGAGGAGTTCAGGCAGGTCAGTTACATTCGGGCTGCATGCATGGAAACAATATCGGGACATGGTTTAAACGGTTATCTCGAAGCTATCGACCATCTGGCAGCAGCATTAAAAGAAGGATGACCGTTTGTATAATGTATATTGAATACTGTATATTGTATACAAGAACAAGGAGATAACAATGAATGTACTTATAAAACCGTCTTGTGCAATGGGGGAGGTTAAGGCACCTCCGTCAAAAAGCATGGCGCACAGACTGCTCATATGTGCGGCACTGTCGGACGGGGTGAGTAAGATCGACAATATAGCATATTCCGAGGATATACTTGCCACTCTGGATTGCTTAAAAGCCATGGGAGCAGGCATTTCAAAAGAAGAGACAAGTGTAACGGTTGAAGGCATCAAAAACAAAACGATACCTTCCACGGTAAGGTATGAATGCAGGGAAAGCGGCAGTACTTTGAGGTTTTTTATCGGTATTGCTCTGGCGATCGGCAATGAATCGCATTTTTACGGAACAGAAAAACTGCTGTCAAGACCGCTCAGTGTATACGAAGATATCTGCAGAGAGCAGAATATTGAATACAGGGCGGGTGATCATATAAGCATAAAAGGAAACATAAAGCCCGGTATATACGATCTTCCCGGAAATATAAGCAGTCAGTTCATTACCGGTCTTCTTTTCGGATTGGTTCTTCTTGATAAAGACAGTCAAATATGTTTTAATACCGAAATTGAGAGCAGATCCTACATAGATCTGACACTTGATGCTCTTTCGCAGTATGAAGTTGAAGTAAAATGGACGGATGAAAGAACGATCTTTATTAAAGGAGGCCAGACCTACAAGAGCAGGAATACGGTAGTGGAAGGAGACTATTCCAATGCGGCCTTTTTGGATATCTTCAACACCCTGGGAGGAAATGTAAAGGTCACGGGATTAAGAAAAGAGAGTCTTCAGGGAGACAGGGTCTATAAAGATTTATTTGAACAGCTGACTAAAGAACGTGGGACGATAGATATTTGTGACTGTCCCGATCTTGGACCTGCTTTAATGGTAGTAGCGGCAGCAAACAAAGGGGCTGTCTTTACCGGAACAAAACGTCTGAAAATAAAGGAAAGTGACAGAGGCAGTGTCATGTGTGAGCTTCTTTCCCGTTTTGGCATAAAAACGGTCTTTGAGGAAGATTGTATTGAGGTGACGGCATCCGCACTTAAAGCTCCAAAGGAGCCGATAGATACCCATAACGACCACAGGATCGTCATGGCAGCAGCATCGCTTCTTAGTGTTACCGGAGGAGAGTTAGCGGGAGCTTCGGCAGTAAGAAAGAGTTTTCCGGATTATTTTGAACAGATAAAACATTTGAATATAGAGGTAGAAACCGATGGATTGGATAAATAAAAAAACGGTTCTCATTGTCGGTCTTGGACTCATGGGCGGAAGCTATGCCATGGCACTGAAAAGACTCGGATATACGGTGCATGCTCTGGATGTAAATGAAGAATCGATAAACTATGCATTAAAAAACGGTCTGATAGATAAAGGAAGCGTTGATCCCGACAAAAATCTTATAGCATCGGCGGATGCGGTGATATTTGCGTTGTATCCCAAAACCTTCGTTAATTGGATAACAGACAATCAGAAGTATTTAAAACCCGGGATATTTATAACTGATGTTACGGGTGTGAAGCAGTGTATAGTCTATGATATTCAAAAGATCTTAAGAGAAGATGTTGAATTTATTGCATCGCATCCCATGGCAGGAAGGGAAGTTTCGGGAGTTCAAAACAGCAATGACATGATATTCAGAGATGCCAATTATATTGTGGTCCCGACAGAGAAAAACACCGGGCAGGCAATAGAATGGTGCAAGATGCTCGGAAGGATACTCGGGTTTAAAAGAATATCGGTATTGTCACCAAAAGAGCATGACCGCATGATAGGCTATGTTTCACAACTTACACACTGTATAGCAGTATCTCTTATGACTGCCATCGATTTAGAGCATGTGGAAGATTACACGGGGGATTCCTTCAGGGATCTGACCAGGATAGCCAGGATAAATGAAAATATGTGGAGCGAGCTTTTCCTTATGAATAAGGAAACACTCATAGATGAGATGGATAAGTTTATTGATGAGATGAAGAACATGAAGGAGCTTATCGCAAATGAGGATGTAGAGGGACTTAAGGAAAAGATGCGGCTTTCAACCAAGCGTCGTATGCGTTTTGATAAATAGCAGGTTAAAGAGGAGATCATATTATGAATATGGAATTTGAAAAAAAACTGGCACTTCCCATTGAGGTAAAGGAATCCTATGCTCTTACATGGGAGATGGAGCAGCACATAGGTGCCAAGAGGAGGCAGATCGAAGAGGTATTTGAGGGAAAGAGCAATAAGCTTTTACTCATCATTGGACCCTGTTCGGCAGACAATGAAGACAGTGTTGTGGACTATATCTCAAGATTGTGTCCGCTTCAGGAAAAGGTTGAAGAAAAGATACTCATCGTTCCCAGAATATATACCAACAAGCCCAGAACAAACGGCGGCGGTTACAAGGGCATGCTCCATCAGCCCGATCCTACCGGAAAATCCGATCTGTTCAAGGGACTTATCGCTACAAGACATATGCACATGAGAGCGGTAAGCGAGACGGGATTTGCCTGTGCCGATGAGATGTTATATCCCGAAAACTACCAGTATCTCGATGATCTGCTTGCCTATGTTGCGGTCGGTGCAAGATCGGTAGAGGATCAGCAGCACAGACTGGTAGCCAGTGGAATAGATGTACCTGTAGGCATGAAAAATCCCACCTCGGGAGACTATTCTGTCATGATGAATGCCATTTACGCGGCTCAGGCAGGACATACCTTCATTTACAGAGGCTGGGAAGTACATTCAAAGGGAAATCAGCATACACATGCAATACTGAGAGGATATACCAACAAGCACGGACAGGCTCAGCCGAATTATCACTATGAAGATCTGGCAAGACTTTGTGATACATACGATGCTATGGATCTTTTAAATCCTGCCGTTATCATAGATACAAACCATGCAAATTCAAACAAGAATCCTTTTGAACAGCCCAGGATCATCATGGATGTCTTAAATTCCGCAAGACACAATGAAAGAGTCGCATCAATAGTAAAAGGCTTCATGATCGAGAGTTACATTGAGGACGGATGTCAGAAGGTCGGAGGAGGAGTTTACGGCAAATCCATCACCGATCCCTGTCTTGGCTGGGAGAAGACAGAAAAGCTTATCCTTGATATTGCGGAAAAACTGTAAAATTAATAAATCTTTATATTTGGCGGTATTGTTCAGGTTGATGATACCGCCGAAAACGTTTATAATTTAGATAGTTTGAAAAAAGAGGTAAGAAGTTTTGTTAGAGAGAATGTTCAACTATGAGAATCCTGTGTGGCAATTCATGGGAAGGGTTGCCGATCTCATGATCCTCAATGCACTGGTGATCATATTTTCACTGCCGGTCTTTACGATAGGAGCGACATGGACTGCACTTTACTATTGCATGATCAAGATCATCAGAAAAGAAGATACATATATATGGCGTAATTTCTGGACATCTTTTAAGAGTAATTTTAAACAGGCTACAAAGATATGGCTGATCGTATTACCCTTTATACTCATACTTTCAATGGATATACTCATGTGGTACAACGATCCGACGCTTTTGCCCAAACCATTAAAGATCACGACCATCGTAGTGGTTCTTATAGTTATGGCTATTACGATCTATGTCTTTCCCATCCTGTCTCATTTTGACAATACTACGGGAAATACCCTGAAAAATGCTTTTTTAGTATCGGTTATTAATCTCCCGTATACTATATATTTCTTCTTTCTTTTGTTCCTGCCGATCCTGATCGTCTGGTATGACATAAGGTTTATCATGCTCGATATACTCATGGGATTTTCATTACCGGCCTTTCTGGCATCCTTTGGTTGGAACAGGATATTCAAAAAACTGGAGCCTGCTCCGGCAGAGGAGACAGTGGAGGAAAATGAGGATTCCATAGTAAAAGAAGCTCGGGAAGAGATGGAAGCAACGGGGTTGGATACAGATATTACGGAGTGACCGTAAAGGGGAATTAACGCTGAACATCGAGTATTTTAAAAAATCAAAAGATAACCGCACTGGGCAGGGTAAGGACTTAAGAGGTACCTTACTTGCCCTTTTTGTGCTTGTTTTTATGCTGGTTATCGTTGAACTCATTCTGTCGAGATTTTCTGCGTCTGCCTATGATGAGGCAGCACATGACATATATCGTCAGATCAACGGCAGCACGGCAAAAAAGGCAAGCGAGCTTTCTCTCGTCATGAATGAGATGCTCACGACAGGCCTTGTGGCAGCCGATTATATGACCGAGGAAGAAGAAACGGTTTTTGATAAAAGGCATATCGATATCATTACAAACAGCAACAGAAATCTTTATGCGACCGCTCTGGTAGATCCTGACGGAAAAGGGATCAGTACTCTTAATGACGAAGAGATCGACATATCGGGATCCGACTATTTTAAAGCCGCCGAAAGATATTATTATTCATTTACAAACAATGACTGTCTTGAAGGAAAGGTGGCGTTGGTCTGCGTTGTTCCGGTAAAATGGCAGGGTGAACTTGCGGCATATCTCATACAATATATCGACATAGAGATGCTCAAGAAGTTCATACCGATTGAAGATGAGAGCAGAGACAATGCGGTGCTCATAACGGATTTCGATGGAAACAGAAAATATTCCGAAGGAAAGCCGTGGGTTGTAGTGCAGAGTAATCTGTATTCTACTCTGGCCGATACTGTTTTGGAGAATACCACCACCGATGAGATCGATAACAATATTAAGACCAGTACAGCCCAGTGGTTTATAGCTCAAAAGGGAGCTAAAAGCTGTTTCTTTGCAACATCACCTGTTGGTGGTACGGGATGGACTCTCATAAATATCGTTGACATGAGTTCATATGTAGACAAAAAGATAAGAGCAAGAAGTCAATATGAACAGTCGACAGCAAAGAGCATAATGCTGATAGTGTTTGGAGCCTGTGCTTTGCTGGTATTTTTCGTGGTTTCTTACAGAGTTAAGGACATAAGAACAAATAAGGATCTGGAAAATAAGGCAGATACC
>CACZSE010000042.1 GCA_902783735.1 uncultured Lachnospiraceae bacterium | reverse complement strand
TTTTATCGCAACCGTTATGAGTCCGAGAATGGCAATGACAATTCCCAGACCGATCTCTGCCTGACCTGTATAGAAGCAGGCCATCTTCTTCTCTGAACTGTCGCACACCGGAAAGATCACTGTCGGTATAAGCGCCGTCAGAATTCCTGTTACTACATAAGCTAAACTGATTCCAATCCTGTTTTTCATAATACTCTCCTTCTTTACCCTGTCATGATCAGGGCTTTGTCCCCTGATTTAGTTACAGATAATATTCAACCTCTTCCACATGTCCTCCGAGATTTAATACATCCAAAATCTTTGTTCTGTATTCCTGAAATGTATCCTGAGCCCTTGCTCTGGGTCTCGGAAGTTCGATATCGATGATCGCCTCTACCTTTGAAGGTCTTGCTGACATGACAACCACACGGTCGGACATATATATCGCCTCGTCCACATCATGGGTTACCATGATCATGGTCATGTTGTGTTTTTTCCAGATGTCCAGGATCTCATCCTGAAGGTTCATTCTGGTAAATGCATCCAAAGCTCCAAGCGGCTCATCAAGTAAAAGAACCGAAGGATGCCCTACCAGTGCTCTTGCCAGAGATGCTCTTTGCTGCATGCCTCCCGATAACTGATGTGGGTATGACTTTTCAAAGCCTTCCAGTCCCACAAGTTTTACAAATTCCTCTACATCCTTTTGATGATCTTTATAGATGTGTCTTGCTTTAAGACCAAAAGCAATATTCTTTTCAACGGTAAGCCAGGGAAAAAGATTTGATCCCTGAAAAGCAAAGCCTCTGTCACTTCCGGGCTTTTTTATCTCTTCTCCGTCTATATAAAGCTTTCCTTCAGTAGCCTTATCCAATCCTCCTATTATCCTTAAGAGTGTGGATTTTCCACATCCGGAAGGACCTATAAGGCTGACAAAGGAGCCCGGCTTTATATCCAGTGAAAATCCGTTTAGAGCAACTATATCTTCCTTGAAGGCGTCTGTATTCTTGAAACTCTTGCAGACATTTTCTATTTTGATCTCTCCTACCATTTGATAACTCCTTTCTGCCATACAAGGACCTTATCTCTTACTTTGAAAAGTATGGTCAGCGAGAGTGAACATATGGCTGCTATAATGATAAGACCCGCATATACACCGTCATACATCATGACTGATTTCTGCCAGTTGATATACCAGCCTATCCCACTGGAATTACCATTCATCTCAACCGCCATGAGGGTTGCAAAAGATGAGACCGTACCATAAAAGATCCCAAGGAAGATACTGGGCATGGCTGCAGGTATCGCAACATGTAATATCTGATAAAGAGTGGATGCTCCAAGGGTTCTGGATACTTCAAAGTTTACATTTGCCACACCTTGTATGCCGCTGCTTGTCATAAGGGTCACGGGAAACCATACGGCAAAAGCTATCAGGAAAACATTTGCACCGTGAGTCGTGGGAAATGTTGAAAGTGCTAAAGGTATCCATGCCGTGGTGGGAATGGGTCCGATGACCTTTGTTACGGGATTTAACCAGTATCCGACAATCTTAAAGTATCCGAGTGCAAGACCCGTAAAAAATCCTACCGTTGCTCCCCACAAAAAACCTGTTATGAGAAGCTTTAAGGAATCTATCACATTTGTTAATAAAAAGATCCTGTTCTCAACAAGAAGTCCCACTATACGGTCAAGTGACGGAAAATACAATGTAGGCAAAAGCAGTGTCTTTGATGTAAGTATATTAAGTATCATGAGGAAAACGATGACACCTGTAAACAGCGGCGCCTGATAAATGATCTTATCTCTTACGGTCTTGTTAAACAGACCGACGATTATCCTTATTAAGACGATCAGACCGATCACTGCTAAAAGGTACAGATAATAGGGATGATCCGTTTTCTTTTGTTTTCCGTTATCTTTAATCTGATAATATGCCAATATTGAAATTGCTATTTCCACATAGGGCAATAGCAACTTAAATATTGTAAAAAGTTTGTTTTTCATATGTTCCTCTTTTCACAATCAGGCTTCAGGTTATTACTTAACCTCCTTGAAGCTTCCGTTTTCATATACATAAGAATCCGGTACACCGTCGAAGGTGGTAAATGCTTTAGCTACAAATGAGCCCGGATCGTCAGACTTAAGCTCACCTATCCTTATAAGCTCCGTGGCAGCATTTGTGATCGTCTGTGCCGCGATGCTAACTGAAGGAGCGTAATTGTACGATTCCAAAAGAGATGCATTCACACCAAGATCTCCGGAACACTGATTGTTATCTGCCTGAAGCTTGGCTGCCTGTGCGGGATCTGCCTGAACAAATGCACTGGCTCTTAATATGGCTCTTGTGTATGCTGCTGCTGCCTTGGGATTTTCATTTGCAAGTCTTGTGGTCACAAAAGACATACAACAGTATTCATTTTCAAACTTGGGATCGGTGCTTAAGTCGAGTATCTTCGAAAAACCGTATTCCGTCTCGGCATTGTATGCTACCGGATCATGAAGAGCGGCAACATCTATGGCACCGTTTTCAAGTGCAAGAGGCAGATCTGTAAGTCCGTAAACGACCCACTCCACTTCCATATTGTTTGTTGAAGAACCTATTCCCTCATCGAAAAGAGCTCTCTTTAATGCTATGACAGATGAGTCTCCCAAAGAGGGCACACCTATCTTTTTACCCTTAAGATCGGCAACAGAGCTAATGCCTGAGTCAGGCTTTGTATAAACCTTGGTACAGCCTGTATGCATGCCTGCCGTAAATGTGATCTCCAGACCGTTGTCTATCTGGGGTATCATGGCACCGGCCAACTGTGTAGAAGCATCTATTTTGTTTGATGCAACAAGGTCCGCCATGTTGCCCATGTCTATCTCTTCTACTGCCCATGTCACACCGGCATTTTTAAATTCCTCTTCAAAATAGCCGTTGTCTATTGCGACATGTAATGGTGCCAGACAAAGAGAACCGTTTGCCGTTCCTATGATGATGTCGGGTCTCGCATTATCTGCTGCACCTGC
>CACZSE010000041.1 GCA_902783735.1 uncultured Lachnospiraceae bacterium | reverse complement strand
GAATGCAGGTCTTATAACAACCGGATAGCCGATCTTTTCTACCGCATCAAGCCCTTCCTCCATGCTCTCGGCTATAAGTGAGGGTAAAACAGGTTCTCCCAGTTCCATGCACAGTTCCTTAAAAAGCTCCCGGTCCTCAGCACGTTCAATACTCTCGGTCCGAGTTCCAAGAAGCTCCACACGGCACTCTTTTAATATACCCTTCTTTTCAAGCTGCATCGCAAGATTAAGTCCGGTCTGCCCTCCTATACCCGGAAGTATGGCATCGGGACGTTCCATTCTAATTATCTTGGCTATGAACTCTAATGTGAGAGGCTCCATATATACCTTGTCAGCAATGGCTTCATCGGTCATGATGGTCGCAGGGTTTGAGTTACAGAGTATTACTTCATAGCCCTCTTCACGCAAAGAAAGGCATGCCTGTGTTCCGGCATAGTCAAATTCCGCCGCCTGTCCTATTACTATAGGTCCCGATCCGATGACCAATATCTTCTTAATATCCGTCCGTTTAGGCATTTTTAACAACCTCCTTGGAGTTGGCATTTTTATCATCTATCATCTTTAAGAATTCATCAAACAGATACGAACTGTCCTGAGGCCCCGGCGCACTTTCGGGATGATATTGGACTGAAAATACCCTGTCTTTTTTACATGCAACTCCCTCTACGGTATTATCCAAAAGATTGATATGTGTCGCTTCAAGACCTGTACCCTTAAGACTTTCATCATCTACAGCATAGGAATGATTCTGAGAGGTGATCTCAATCCTGTCTTTGTAAAGATTCTTAACCGGATGATTTCCACCTCTGTGTCCGAATTTCAGTTTGTAAGTCTTTGCACCATAGGCTAACGAAATGATCTGATGACCGAGGCATATCCCGAAAATGGGGCAGTATCCTATCATGTTCTTAACAGTCTCTATGGTCTGTTTTACATCCTGCGGATCTCCGGGGCCGTTGGAAATGAACAGCCCGTCAGGGCATAGTTCTTTTATCGCATCTGCGGAAGTATCCCATGGTACTACGGTTATGGAACATCCTCTTTTTGATAATTCACGGAGTATGTTTTTCTTCATTCCGCAGTCAATGGCTACTATATGTTTGTATTTCTGCTTATTTGTGTTGTCAACCAGCATTCCTGCTTTATATATGTTCCCGGTACTGACCTTCGAGACCACATCGGGGTCCGGCTTCCATGCTTTCAGTCTTTCCAAAGCTTTATCCGTGTCAGAATCCTCAGACACCAGATATGCTTTACAGCTTCCAAAGTCTCTGATGTGTCTTGCCAGTTTCCTCGTATCGATTTTACTGATGCCCGCTATGTCATAGGTCTTCATGATCTGAGAAAGAGTATTCGCACTTCTGAAATTGGAAGGCTCATCACAGTATTCTCTCACAATGAGTCCCGACATAGAAGGTATGAGTGTTTCGTAATCATCTTCGCACATCCCGTAATTTCCGATAAGAGGGTAAGTCATTACTACCGCCTGACCCGTGTAGGAGGGGTCGGAAAGTATTTCCTGATATCCTACCATGGATGTGTTAAATACCAGTTCAACCATCTTGTCGGTTTCGGATCCGAAAGCTTCTCCCAAATACACGCTTCCGTCCTCAAGTATGAGTTTTCTTTTTTTGACAGTCATTTCCATATTCACCATCCCAATAATCTGTTTACGATATTTTATTTTACAGGATAATCTCCCGTAAAGCATGCTTTGCACAGAGGTAATGAACCGGTCATCTGTTCAAAATCCTCTATGTGCATATATTCAAGTGAATCCGCGCCGATTTGTTTTCTGATCTGCTCAGTTGAATGTTCGGTAGCTATCAGCTGTGAGTTGTCAGGAACGTCGGTACCGTAAAAACACGGATACAAAAAAGGAGGAGAGCTTATCCGTACATGTACTTTCAGCGCTCCCGCTTTTCTCATCATATCTATAAGGCCCGCTATTGTCGTGCCTCTTACAATTGAATCGTCTATCAGAACTATATTCTTTCCTCTCACAACACTTTCGATAACACTGAGTTTCATATGGACAGCATTAGCTCTTTCGCTCTGTGTCGGTTTAATAAAAGTTCTCCCTACATAACTGTTTTTTGCGAATGCCGGAATAAACGGTATTCCGGAAAAGCCGGCATATCCGACTGCCGCCGTAAGTCCCGATTCGGGAACTCCCGTAACCACATCCGCTTCAACCGGATATCTCTGTGCGAGAGCCATGCCTCCCCGAAGTCTGGCATCATAGACACTTATACCGTCCATGTGTGAATCGAGTCTGGCAAAATAAATATATTCAAAAATACAGTGAGCCTTATTTCTTTCAGTAAGACCAATATCCGATGTTATGCCATCCTCTGTGATAACGATCATCTCTCCGGGTTTAATGTCCCTGATCAGTTCACCGTCAACTGCAGTGATCGCAGAACTCTCGGATGCAAGTATATATGAATCTCCCACCTTACCAAGACATAATGGTTTTAACCCAAGCGGATCTCTTATGCCTATCAGTTTTTGGGGACTCATGATAAGAAGAGCATAGCCGCCTTTTAGCCTTTCTGCCACTTTAAGAGACGCCTCTTCTATGGAAGATGTATTCATTCGCTGTCTGGCTATACTGTATGCTATGACCTCGGAATCCGAAGTGCCCGCAAAAACAGCTCCTTCATTTTGGAGTTCCTCCTTCATGACCGCTGCATTTATAACATTTCCGTTATGTGCCAGTGCCAGAGTTCCTTTTGCATAGTTCAATGAAAATGGTTGTGCGTTTTCTATACAGCTTGCTCCGGCTGTGGAGTATCTGACATGTCCTATTCCAATATTTCCTTTAAGCTTATCAAGCACATCTTCATGAAATACTTCACTGACCAGCCCCATGCCTTTATGGGCACATATATTTCCTATGGGGCCTTTTGTGTCGCATACAACTATTCCGGCGGATTCCTGGCCTCTGTGCTGAAGCGCCGTAAGACCGTAATATACGGCATGAGCCGCATCTACATCGCCCGTTCCCCATATACCGAATACACCGCATTCCTCATGAAGCTTATCATCCAAATACATTTTATTCTCCGATTTAAACCGATATTCTCGCACTAACCCTCTCACTAACCTCAGCTTCGCTTCGCTAAGTGTTCGGGTATGGCTCGCACTAGGCTCGAAAAAACCTCGCCAAGTGCTCTGCACAACAAAAGGCACTTCGAGATAAACTCGAAGCGCCTTTGCTTCATCAAGTGCAAGTCTACACTTTTATTCTGTAAATGTCAATAACTATTCAATCTTGAACTCACCTGTTATCTCAACAAGCATATCCATGGCTGCTCTGGCATCCTGAAGCTTGTTATAACCAAGATCGTTTGCATTTCTCATATCATCACTTCGCATAGCAATATCATTGACACTGTCCGCCGAATTGGTAGTCATATTGTTGATCTCATCTGATGCGGAAACGATCTCTTCAACATTTTTCTCAAGAGATTCTACGGCACCTCTGACCTGTGAGAGTATGTTGATGAAATAATCGGCATCCTTCCGATAACCTTCACCCATATCCCTGAACATAACATAATCGGCCAGTACTGTTTCTTCCAGGAAAGACATGAGCTCTCTTATGCACTCATTCATGCTTCCTACGGCATCATTGACCTCTTCGACTATCCTTCCGATATTGTCAACAGTGTTTAAAGTCTCTGCTGCCAAAGAACCTATCTCTCCCGCAACTACAGCAAAACCTCTTCCTGCATCGCCGGCTCTTGCTGCTTCTATATTGGCATTGAGAGCAAGGAGGTTGGTCTGAGACGAAATATTTTTAATATCGTCCGTAAGCTCATGTATTTTCGATACAGCCTGTGATCTTTCAACGGCTTCACGGCTCTTCTCCTTCATGAGTTCATACATGCGATGAGTCTTATCACTGGATTCATTGCTTCTGCCCTGCATATCATCGGCTCTGGCCAATATATTCTTGGATTCCGATTCGCTTTGGATGGCAAGATCGAATATCTCCATTGTCTGTGATCTGACTTCACTTACGTTGCTCACTATCTGCTGCGTATTGGCTGATGCCTCCTGCATGCCTGCTGCCAGTTCCTGGGTTGCTTCACTGTTCTCGTCGGTCTTTTGATTGTTATCCTTCATGATACCGTCGAGATCCTCAATTGCTCCGTTAATGGTCTTCTCGACATCGGTAAGAGAATCTACCATGGCACGGAATGACGCTCTCATGACCTGAACCTCTCCTGCCATCTTGCCTATCTCATCCTTATGACCGACAAGCTTGTCGGCTCCAGCTGTCCTTGTAAGATCAAGTCGTGCGGTTCTGTTGATAACACCTGTCAGTGACTTAATGGGATTAACCAGTCCGTTGCTTACAAAGAAGCCTATTACCGCACTTATGACAAGGGCAAGCAGTACAATTCCTATTATCGTGAAAAGCAAAGAATAGGTCTCTGAATAAATCTCATTCTTTGGAGCTGCGAGTATCAGCTTCATACCGTTATGAAGAGTATTGACAACGAGCATTTTATCTACGCCCTGATAACTGTACTCAAACGATTCATCGTTATCTTCGGCCGAAATGTAAGCATCGACTCCGTTAAGAGATGCATCTGCATCAGAAAGAGGGCTGCCTATATCAATACTGTTATGATGCAATACTTCACCATCCGCCTTAGTCAGAAAAGCGTAACCGCTGTCAAACAGTTTTACGGAATCTACCATATCGGTTATCTGAGTAACTGCTATATCCATACCAACTATTCCGATCGAGGTACCTTTTGAATCGTAGATCGGCACAACATAGGATATCATATAGACATTTATATTACTGTTAAGATAAGGATCCATCCAGATAGGTGCTCCGTTTTGAACAGGGATGTAATACCATCCAACATGCTCAAGATCTCCGGGCTCATACATACTGAAATCCGTCGGCGTGACAGCAGTAAAAGGATCACTCAGGCTGTCTCTTGTAAGGAAGCATCCCGAGGTAGGATTTGAATACTCCGGGTTATACCTGATATAACTTGTTATCGCTCCTTCGGTCCTCTCCGAAAACTTAAATACTTCATCAAGGATACTGTCAGTAAACCCGTCCGCATAGTTTTTGTCGGAGAAAAACGCATTTTCATCAAGTTTATCGACTACAACATCTGCAAGAATGTTTACGGATGTCTCGATCCTGGTGATCGTAGCATCAATACTGTTGGATACCGAATCGCCTCTGTAATTCATGTTCTTAACTGCTTCGGATTCCGTTATCTTTGCGGTACTTCCTATCGATAACGCTCCTACTATCAAAGCAGTGATGAGAGAACATCCCACAATGCACGCCATGATCTTTGTCTTGATAGTCTTCATATTATGTCCTCCTAGCCTATTGTTCTCTTATGCTCTTCTGCGATCTCTCTGACAAGATCGGCATTTTCGACAAATACATTTGCGATGACCGGATCAAAGTGCTTTCCGGCACCTTCTTCTATGATCTTCATCGCTTCTTCAAACGAGAAGGGTTTTTTATAACTTCTTGCTGATACAAGCGCATCAAACACATCCGAGACTGCCATTATACGGGCCGATAACGGAATCTCATATTCTTTAAGTCCGCGCGGGTACCCGGATCCGTCCCATTTTTCATGATGATAGGTTGCAAGATTGAGAGCTTCCTTAAGGTATCCGGTATCCGTTGTGAGCTTCATGGCACTTTCTATGATCTTCTGACCTGCTGTAGTATGGCTCTTCATGATCTCAAACTCTTCATCCGTAAGTCTGGCGGGTTTATTTAATATCACATCGGATACCTTTATCTTTCCTACATCATGAAGAGGCGCAGAATTACATACATCCTGTATATACTCGTCTGTTAAGGTCTCGGAATAGAGATTATTTTCTTTAAGAAGGTTTAATATCAGTTTAACATATGCCGCCGTCTTTTTTACATGATCTCCGGTACATTTGTCTCTGCTCTCCACAAGATCGGCCATGATATAGATAAGCCCGTTTTGCATATGCGAGATCTCATCACCTTTTTTCTGAACTTCGTCTATGTAACCCACGGTATCACTAATGGTCTTAGCCATGGACTCATAAAGGTTCTCAATCTCATCTCCTGTAGATATATCAAGAGATTGAAGCATTTCAACGCTCGACTCACGATCCTCCTCACTATTATAAGCAAACTTCCTTGCAGCAAACGTCATCGCATCGATAGGATAGGTAAGATGATATTTTGAAAGCCACAGACAAAGAGTAAGGATGAATATGAAAAACCCGATAAACAAAGACAGGATCTTTGTTAAAAAGCTTATCCCGTTCAGTCTTACATCCTTCATGTTGATATCCGTACAGGCATAGGCAACGCACTTTCCTTTGCTGTCATAGATCGGCTCGTAGTCGGTTAACAACCACCCGTATGTATCATCCGTTATTATCGGCTCTATCTCATTTCCCGCTAAAAGATCGGGCAAAAGATCATGGAATGAATCATCAAACTCGACAACATCTCCAAGTTCTGATGCTTCCAATTCTTCGGTATCAAGATCAAAAACGACATGACAGCCGTCTTCCCGTATCTGGTAGACATACAGATATTCGACATAGGGATTTGTCGCTCTCAGATCCATTAAGGCTTTTTCGACATAGTAGTAATCATCATCTTTGACCTTTGTCTCAAGGTATTCATCTACCTTGTTGCCGTCTATCTCGCTTGCCGCAAAACATGCAATGCTGTTTCCGGTATGCGTAAACTGTTCTATGGCAAATCTCTGATAGAGGATATAGCTTATCGCAGCCGTAACAAAGGCTATGATGGTCATAACCGTGCCGATGATTATGATCAGCTTGTAGCGCAGTCTGAGTTTCCTTGTAGAATTCTTTATTGATGCTTTTCTCTCTTCCCCACTGAAAGGCTTCTGTTTCCAGTCAGTCATCTCAAGGAAGTTAAGATATTTTTTAGGGATCAGCTTTATTATGATGAATACTATTAATACGGTGATCGTTTTATCGATAAGATCAATGGATACGTCGGAGATCATCTGTGCCCAGAATACACTTAATGATCCCTTTTCAAGCAGTTTTATCGCAAAAGGAGCCGATATTCCTTCTCCCATGCCAAAGCCGTACATAAGATATGTTAATACGGAGCCTAAAAAGCCTCCGATAAATGCAAATACAGGTATGGAAAGCAGAGCCTTTGACAGCTTCTCTTTCGCTCCTCTTCTTGCAAG
>CACZSE010000040.1 GCA_902783735.1 uncultured Lachnospiraceae bacterium | reverse complement strand
CGCGACGGCTATATCTATGTTCATGATATGAGCGCAAGAAGAGATACAATGAACTGCTGCCTCTTTGATGTAGAGAATGTCTTAAAGGGCGGTTTCGAGATGGGCAATATCTGGTACAACGAGCCCAAGACCGTAGATACCGCTTTTGATGTAATAGGCGATATCGTTTTAAGTGCGGCCAGCCAGCAGTACGGCGGCTTTACCGTTCCGAGTGTCGACAATATCCTCGAACCCTATGCCGAGAAGTCATATAAAAAATATACTGACAAATACATGAAGCTCGGTATAGACAGAGAAACAGCCGAAGCCGAGGCCTATGCCGATGTTGTAAGAGACATGGAACAGGGCTTCCAGGGTTGGGAATATAAGTTTAATACAGTTGCAAGCTCACGCGGAGACTATCCCTTCATCACCGTTACCGCAGGTACCGGAACGGGTCGTTTCGCAAAGCTTGCTACCATTTGCATGTTAAATGTAAGAAGACGCGGACAAGGTAAGAAAGAATGTAAAAAGCCTGTTCTTTTCCCGAAGATCGTCTTCCTTTACGATGAAAAGCTTCACGGCCCCGGCTGCGAGCTTGAAGATGTTTTTGAAGCCGGTGTTAAGTGTTCGGCAAAGACAATGTACCCCGACTGGCTCTCTCTGACAGGTAAGGGATACATAGCTTCAATGTACAAGCAATACGGAAAGATCATTTCGCCTATGGGCTGCAGAGCCTTCCTTTCGCCCTGGTATGAGCGCGGTGGTATGCATCCGGCCGATGATGATGACGTTCCGGTATTTGTCGGAAGATTCAATATCGGTGCCGTTTCCTTACATCTTCCCATGATCCTTGCAAAGGCAAGACATGAGAGCAAGGATTTTTATGAGGTACTGGATTATTATCTGAATCTCATAAGACAGCTTCACATCCGTACATATGCTTACCTTGGCGAGATGCGTGCGAGCACCAATCCGCTGGCATATTGCGAAGGCGGTTTCCTTGGCGGCCATCTTAAGCTTACGGACAAGATCAAGCCCATACTTAAGAGTGCTACGGCAAGCTTCGGCATAACGGCTTTCAATGAGCTTCAGATGCTCTATAACGGCAAGTCACTCGTTGAGGACGGTCAGTTTGCCTTGGAGGTTCTTGAGCATATAAACAAACGTGTTCAGGAATTTAAGGAAGAAGACGGACATCTTTATGCCATTTACGGAACTCCGGCAGAGAATCTGTGCGGACTTCAGGTTCAGCAGTTCAGAAAGAAATACGGTATCATCGAAGGTGTTTCCGACAGGGAATATGTTTCCAACAGCTTCCACTGTCATGTAAGTGAAGACATAACACCCATTGAGAAGCAGGATACCGAATACCGTTTCTGGGAGCTTTGCAACGGCGGAAAGATACAGTATGTTAAATATCCCATAGATTACAATATAGAAGCTGTTAAGACACTCATAAGAAGAGCCATGGAGATGGGCTTCTATGAAGGCGTAAATCTTTCTTTGGCTTATTGTGATGATTGCGGTCATCAGGAGCTCGAGATGGATGTCTGCCCCAAGTGCGGTAGCAGAAATCTTACGAAGATAGATCGTATGAACGGTTATCTGTCATATTCGCGTGTTCACGGTGACACGAGACTCAACGATGCAAAGATGGCTGAGATCGCTGAAAGGAAGTCTATGTAACCATGAGATATCACAATATTACCAAGGATGATATGCTAAACGGCGACGGCTTACGTGTTGTGCTGTGGGTTGCCGGCTGTTCGCATTGCTGTAAAGGCTGCCAGAATCCCATAACATGGGATCCGGACGGGGGCCTGTTGTTTGATGAGGCTGCCAAGCAGGAGATATTTGAGCAGCTTGATAAATCTTATATCTCCGGCATTACTTTTTCGGGAGGGGACCCGCTCTATTCATCGAACAGGCTCGACGTCCGTGCACTTGCCGAAGAAATAAAAGAAAAATATCCAAATAAGACCATCTGGCTTTATACAGGATACAAATGGGAAGAGATATGGCATTATCCCATGATGAAAAATATTGATGTTCTGGTGGACGGAGAGTATGTGGAAGAACTGAGGGATACAAAGCTTTTATGGAAGGGAAGTTCGAACCAGCGCGTTATAGATGTACAGGCTACTTTGGAAAAATCCGACAAGCTTGTACCTGTTTTGCATTGCCCGGATTATATGTAACGGGAATATATATTTTTAAAGGGGAGGTTCAATGTGAAAGGTATTGCAAAATTTTTTAAAGTCAGCTTTGACGAATTCATGGTCGGCATGAATGATGTCATGCCGCATTATGGCGAAGAAGAAGTCAAACAGATATATGAGGACATAAAATTACCGAAGCGTGCTACAAAGGGTTCTGCGGGATATGATTTTTATGCTCCTTTTGCATTTACATTAAAACCGGGAGAGACCATAAAGATCCCGACCGGAATAAGAGCGAAGATGGACGGAGAGTGGGTTTTGTGCCTGTTCCCCAGAAGCGG
>CACZSE010000039.1 GCA_902783735.1 uncultured Lachnospiraceae bacterium | reverse complement strand
CGAGACAGGTATCAAGGTTGTAGACCTTTTGTGCCCTTATCAGAAGGGTGGTAAGATCGGACTTTTCGGTGGTGCCGGAGTTGGTAAGACAGTTCTTATTCAGGAACTTATCCGTAACATAGCTACAGAGCACGGCGGATATTCGGTATTTACCGGCGTTGGTGAGCGTACAAGAGAAGGAAACGACCTTTATTACGAGATGAAGGAGTCCGGCGTTATAGATAAGACCACCATGGTATTCGGTCAGATGAATGAGCCGCCGGGAGCTCGTATGAGAGTGGGTCTTACAGGACTTACAATGGCAGAATATTTCCGTGACAAAGGCGGAAAAGACGTGCTGCTCTTCATAGACAATATCTTCAGATTTACACAGGCCGGTTCAGAGGTTTCGGCTCTTTTGGGACGTATGCCTTCTGCCGTAGGTTATCAGCCTACACTTCAGACGGAGATGGGTGCTCTTCAGGAGCGTATAACATCTACCAAAAACGGTTCGATCACTTCGGTTCAGGCTGTTTATGTGCCTGCCGATGACCTGACAGACCCCGCACCGGCAACAACATTTGCTCATCTGGATGCAACTACCGTTCTTAGCCGTTCTATCGTTGAGCTTGGTATTTATCCTGCTGTAGATCCGCTTGAGTCTACATCAAGAATACTTGATCCCAGAATAGTCGGCGAGGATCATTACAAGGTTGCCAGAGGCGTTCAGGAAATACTTCAGAAGTATAAAGAGTTACAGGATATCATCGCTATTCTTGGTATGGACGAACTTTCGGAAGAAGATAAGCTTGTCGTATCAAGAGCAAGAAAGGTTCAGAGATTCTTGTCTCAGCCATTCTTCGTAGCAGGACAGTTTACCGGACTTGAAGGAAAATACGTACCTATCTCAGAAACGATCAGAGGCTTCAAAGAGATCATCGAAGGTATGCATGACGATATACCCGAAGGACATTTCCTCAATGCCGGAAGTATTGATGATGTACTTGCTCGCGTTAAGTAGTGGAGGTATATCATGGCAGAGGACAATAAGAATTTTGAACTTAAGATAATCACTCCCGACAGAACCTTCTTTGAAGGAGATGTAGGGATGGTTGAGTTCAATACAACCGAAGGTCAGATAGGTGTATATAGGAATCATATTCCCATGACAGTTATCATAAAACCCGGGGTGCTTACGATCACGGGAGAGCAGGTGCGTAAAGCAGCACTGCATTCCGGTTTTGCTCAGATTCTGCAGGATAAAGTTACCATACTTGCCGAAGTAATAGAGTGGCCCGATGAGATAGACCTTGAAAGGGCTGAGGCGGCAAAGGACAGGGCTGAAAAGCTTATCAGTGAACATGCTTCCAATACTGATATAGTCAGAGCCGAGGCAGCTTTAGGCAGGGCAATGGCAAGGATCAATGTTTCAAAGTAATCGATCTAAGGGACCATGTGTAAGCATGGTCCTTTTTTGAACTGATATATGAAAAGAGTTATCATCAGATGGCTGGTTATAGTGATTGTATTTTTTGCAGCACTGTTTGCATTTAATATCTTACTGAACCGCGGGACAACCGATATGACAATAGAAATGCCGCAGGCAACACTTCCTGTAATAAGTGTGCTCTACGGTGACAAAAAGGTCAATACGATGCATGGATATGTAAATCGTATGGACGCTGCGACCATGAGGGACAGTATTTCTCCCATAGGAGAAGAACGGTCTCTCAGTTTTAGTGTGGAAACATTTGATACAGGGATCAGCAGAGTGGGCTATGAGGTCAGAAATCTTGATGGCTCGAGACTTATAGAAGAGACTACGGTAGGTAATTATGAGCATAAAACAGGAAAGGTCGTCGGCACCATTAATCTGAAAGACCTTATTGAAAAAGAAAAAGAGTACAATCTTGGGTTTGTTCTTCAGCTGACTGACGGGCGCAGTGTGTACTATTACACAAGACTGGTCTGTGACGAAAACATCGAAGTGACCGATAAGCTGGATTTTATCCTCGGATTCAATTCCAGGACATTCAGCCTGACAGAAGTAAAAGAACTGGCTTCCTACATGGAACCAAATTCTGATGCCGACAACACCTCCTTTGGTAAGGTTAGCATTCACAGCAATATAGGACAGCTGGGATGGGGAAATATGCACCCCAGAATAGAGGGAGATATAGGCATAAACATATTT
>CACZSE010000038.1 GCA_902783735.1 uncultured Lachnospiraceae bacterium | reverse complement strand
TTTGTCAGTTTTAAGATCCTCATAATGCCTCCCTGATCTATGCCTGTAGATTCTCTTTTAATTTCTGTATGATGGTTCTTATTCTTTCGTTATTGACCTGCATGCTGACCTGGTTAACGATCATTCTTGCCGAAAGGTCACATATCTCTTCAAGTACTTCGAGTCCGTTTTCTCTCAAAGTAGAACCTGTCTCAACAATATCAACGATCACATCGCCAAGACCTACGATGGGGCCGAGTTCAACAGAACCGTTTAACTTGATTATATCTACTGTCTGATGTTTTTTATTGTAAAAATAATCCTTTGCGATAACAGGATATTTTGAGCAAACTCTTATCATCTCATGATGCATGAGAAGGTCTTTCGCTTCATGAGGCCCGCATACACACATGCGACACTTTCCGAAGCCCAGATCGAGTACTTCATATACACGTCTGTTCTCTTCCATGATGGTATCTTTGCCGACAACGCCTATATCGGCAGTACCGGATTCCACATATGTCGGAACATCGGGGCCCTTGGATAAGAAGAACTTTAACTTAAGTTCTTCATTTACAAAGATAAGCTTACGAGTGTCCTTATCCTTCATCTCATCACAGGTTATACCTATACTCTCAAGGAGTTCCAAAGTCTTATTGGCAAGACGTCCCTTTGTAAGAGCAAATGTGAGATATTCGTCATCGTTTCCGTGTTCCTGATTACGAAGAGCATTTAACAGATCGTCTATAACAGCCACAAAACCGACAGCCGGAGCGTTTTTACCAAATTGAGAAAGAAGATTGTCATATCTACCGCCCTTAACGATCGCATCGCCGTTTCCGACAGCATATCCCTTGAAGATCATGCCGGTATAGTATCTGTATTTACTGAGCATGCCAAGATCAAAGAATATATGATCTGCTATGTCACACTTTTCCAGACTGTTATATATCTCGAGAAGCCTGTTTATCGCAAGCTTCGATCTTTCATTATTTACGAGTAAAAGAGCCTTGTTAAGGCACTCAACACCTCCGACAAGATCGTTTATAGCAAGTATCTTATTCATGGCATCTTCACTCATGTTCATGCTTAACATATAATCTCTGATGCCAAAGAAATTTTTATTTGATACATAATCACGAAGCGTCATCTCGGTATCACTGTCTATACCGAGTTCTTCGCACAAGCCTTTAAAGAATTCAACATTACCGATGCAAAGCTTGAATTTCTTTAACTTAACATCCTTTAATGTCTCGGTTGCGAGTTTAATGATCTCAATATCGGAATCTACGGAATTCTCTCCGATGAGTTCCACTCCCATCTGAGTGGTTTCCTTAAGCTTGCCCTGAAGATTTGCTGCATTTACAAATGTATTACCCTTATATGTCAGTCTGACAGCTTCACTGTCTTCCAAAAAGTATTTTGCTGCACATCTTGCGATACTTGGAGTAAAATCACTTCTTAATACAACAGTCTGACCGTCACTGTCCGTGAATTTATAAAGATCATTTGTATCTGTAGTTCCTATATCACCGCTGAAAAGATCAAAATATTCAAAACCCGGAGTCTGAATATCCTGATATCCGTATGATGAGAATATGTTATGGATGATATTCTCAACCTGAAGCTTCTTTGCGTAATCCTTTCCGTATATATCTCTGACACCGTCAGGTGTATGTAAGATCTGTTTCATAAATATCTCCGTTTCACTTTAGTGTAGTAACGTGCTACTAAGTTACTGTGCTACTTTGATGTAGTATATATTAAGATTTAACCCATGTCAACACATTTATACAAAAAACATATTGTTGATTTATACAAAATATACTATTCTTCTGTTCTTAAACTCAGGTCCTTATTTATATAATCCAGATACGGGATAAAGATAGGATCTACATGTTCGAAGAAAAATTCTCTGTCAAGTTCGTCATATCTGAAGCTCTTTCTTCCGCCGTTTTTAGATCTTTCCCAGAAGTTTAAAAGCTCACTTAATCTTAAGTAATAATATTCTTCTCTCTTACTGAAATAGACAAGGAAAAATGCAATGCCACCCTGTCTTTCAAATTCTTTCATGAACTCTACCTGGTGTTCATGAATATTTTGAAGCGCAAATGTCTCGTAAGCACATTCTTTTGCATCAAAACATACCGGAATGCCCTGAACCGCACCGATATAGTCTACAGTACTCTTCTTTTCAAAATAAGCCAGAGTTATCTGATGAGTCTTGCTGTCCATCTCTATCGGTGTTATGGGTGTCGGAATCTTCTGTATGAGAGCCAGGTGAGAGGAGGCGTATTTTTCATTTGTTCTGTTTACCAGCTCTTCGAGAAAAGATCCTCGAAGACCTCTGGATTTCCATGTAGGCATGTTATTTCCCTTCCGCTAAGTTTTATAAGCCTGTCATCAACAGGAAAGATTACACGGTAAGCATGCAAAAGCTGATGCTTCAAATGAAGTCTTGCATTTATCTGTGGATCACCGTATTTATTGTCTCCCAAAAGCGGATGACCCATATGCGAAAAATGAGCACGTATCTGATGGGATCTTCCGGTTATAAGATCGATACAGAGTTTAGTGACGTATTTTTCAATACCGTTAATATAGATCGTATCCAAAGCCTTGTATTCGGTTTTTATATATGAATAAGAAGCTCTTTCTTTTTCACTCAAAGACATATATTTTTCATTGTCTATGATATTTACCTTGTTTTGTGCTTCATCTTTATGCAGATATCCCTCAAGGACTCCACTTCCACTGATATTTCCCAAAGCATAAGTGATGTAATATTTTTTTATAGTCCTGTCCTTTACCATGGAAGAAAGGACATTAAGTCCGTAAACGGTCTTACCCGCAAGTAATATTCCCGAAGTATTTCTGTCAAGTCTGTTTACTATCGAGGGACGGCAGTTTATAAGATCATCACTATCTATCAATCTGTTATTTAACAGATACCCCGGGATCCAGTCATTCAACGAAAGGTCATTATCGTTCGATCGCTGGCTTAATATGCCCTGAGGCTTGTTCAGTATAAGGAAGTTTTCATCTTCATATAGGACCTCTATACCTTTAAGAGTCGAATAAGCTTTTAAAAATCTGTTTATATCGATCTTATCGTTTGAAGCATTCTTTTTTGAAAACTTCTCTATTGTCTCATCGCTTAACCAGAGCTTTAAACTGTCATCTTCCTTCAATATCTCGCTGCCGGTCATCTTCTTATCGTTTAAAACGATATTTTTCTTGCGGATCATCTTATATATGAAGTTTTTGTTCTCGACTCCAAAGAATCTGAAAAGATATTTATCGGCACGCTGACCGCTGTCTTTTTTTGTTATGATATATTCTTTCATAATGAGATCGCTTTTAAAAGATCGTAAACCTTTTTATTGCAGTTTTTATTGTGAGTAATATCATGCAGCTGTTCAAGTCTGTTTAAATATGCCTCTTTGGTATCGAATACCTTGATGAGGATACCATCAACGCCTTCTATCTTAAGATGTTTTTTTATGTGTTCATCAAATGCTTTTACACTAAACTTCTTATCATCGGTAAAGCATATGAGCGAATCGTTGGTTACGACACAATGCGCCAGATAAAAGTTATTGTCATAGCTCGTAAGATACAGATGGTACATCCCGTTCAAGCCGTCCATTTTCTCATCAATTGAATTCTTTAAGCTTTCATCTACCGTTCTTACCCGTGAATTCATGATAGCGGAGATCATGGATTTACTTGCCGGAAGTATACCCAAAACGGCAACTATCGTGAGAAGATTTTTATTGGTATGGGTGGTAACATATCCCATGATATATATGGAGGCGGACAATGCATACAAAAAACAGGTCACTATCCATGTCTTTTTCATATTATATTTTGCATAAGGATATTCGCCTTTTTCGTATTTGTTAAAAAAATTCATCTTAAAACTCCAGTTCTGTAAAGTCATGTATAAAGAAATCAGCTTCTTTGATCTTGTCTTCTTTCTGCTTAAAGCTGCTTTCATCGTCGACGGCACATACCTTCATGCCGGCATTGTGACCGGCCTCGATACCTTTAATGACATCTTCAAAGACCAGGCAGTCCTTCGGATCCACATTAAGCTTCTTAGCTGCCTCAAGATAGACGTCGGGCGCAGGCTTTCCGTTAATGATCTCCGTACCCGTTATGACACATGAAAAATATCTGTCAAGTCTAAGATTATCGTTTGCGGCATCGAACAGATATCGTGAATTGCTGGTCGCTATAGCCAGTTTTATGTTTCTTTCAACGCAAATGTTGAGAAAATCAATAACGCCCTTTTTATATGTTACTTCTTTGGCATATTTTTCGTGAGCCATATCATTCCAGAGCTTCATCATCTCCTCGATCGTTTCGGGAAACGGAAAATTTTCTTTAATATATTGTGCTGTCTGGAAAAAGCTCATTCCTTCAATCTGAGTCTGAAGATCGGGTGGCATGGCAATATCGTACATTGCAAAATGATCGATATCTATCTGCTTCCAGATCCACATTGAATCGACTAATGACCCGTCCATGTCAAATATAACTGCTTTTATACCGTCTAAAATATTATATATCATGTTACTATTGCTTTTACATATATTCTAAAAGCATCTCCAATTCATCTTTATTCAGTCTTCTGTAAGAACCCTCCGAAAGAGTTTCATCAAGTCTTATCGGTCCGAAGGATATCCTCTTTAAATATGT
>CACZSE010000037.1 GCA_902783735.1 uncultured Lachnospiraceae bacterium | reverse complement strand
GTGCGGGATCGTAGCGCATTGCAAGCGCAGCAGCTGTATATGCGACTCCTATGGTATGCTCGTATCTTTTATGCTTGAGCTTGCCTGCTAATTTTTTCTTTATCTCGTCTGTATTCATTTTAAGTCAGATCCTTACACGGTGTCATAATAAAAGATCAGTCTCTGTACAGGTTGAATTTATTGATATAATTTAATGTATCATCTGTAACCATGTATCTGATAGACTTTCCTTCCTTGATCCTTGCCCTGATCTCGGTAGATGAGACATCAATATATGTACATGTAAGTACATGGATCGATGCATTGTATTTTTTCGTAAGTTCATCGGCCTTTTGCTTTAATTCTTCAAGGCTCTGACCTTTTCTGACAGCGACTAAAATGGAAGCATTTTTCATGATGGATTCGGTATTCTTCCACTGCTCTATCTGAAATAATGAATCCGCACCGATAATGAGATAATATTCCGTATCGGGATTCATTCTCTTTAATTCTTCAAGGGTCTCATAAGTATAGGAATTGCCGGGGCGATCCGTTTCAATGGTGGATAAAGCAAAATGCGGATTGTCATCAATGGCACCGCCGGTCATCGTAATACGTTTTTTCTTATCAAGGACGATATTTGGATCCTTAAAATGACTGATACCGGTGGGAATGAAAAGTATCTCATCGAGTTTGTATTCATCGTAAGCATGCTCGGCCAGTATCAGATGACCGATATGGATAGGATTAAATGTACCACCGATAATTCCAACTTTTTTATTTGCTTTCATGATCATTCTCCTTGAAATAATATTATAAAAGATCAGATCGACGATCTGTTTTATAAAGGCAGCTTGATCTTAGGTTCTTTTTTGTCAGGTTTATATAAAACGATCTTTTTGCCGATAACCTGCACTACCTGAGATCCCGTTCTGTCAGCGAGGACTTCGGCGATCGATCTTGGATCGTCGAGACAGTTTTTAAGGACTGATATCTTTATAAGTTCCTTTTTGTTAAATGCCTCTGATATTGCTTCGGTATATTCGGGCGTTATGGAAGACTTCCCCACCTGAAATACAGGCTCAATATTCATTGCCAGTCCTTTTAAATATGCTCTTTGTTTACTGGTCATAACACACTCCTCTGATATGGTAATAAACCACATGGAACAAATAGCAGACAGTCATGTCCCGTCTACTATTTTATCACTTATTTGTAATAATCAAAAGAAAAACCATACATTCTGACAGTGTCGCCTTCCTGTATGCCGAGATCTTCAAGCTGCTTTAAGATACCGTTATCCTTAAGGAATTTCTGGAAGAAAACAAATCCTTTTTCGCTTTCGAGGTTCGTATATCCGAGCATCTTTTCAATCCTCGGTCCTTCAACAACATATTCATTTTCGGTCTCGTCATATTCGACCGTAAAGGGCTCGTTATATATAACTTCCTCAGAGAATTCATATTCACTCTCAAACACAACGGGATCGTCTCCGATCTCATCCAACATTTCCCTTACCCTGTAAAGAACTTTGGAGATTCCTTCACCGTTTATGGCACTTATGGGATAGACCTCGTAGCCCTGAGGCTCAAATTCCTTACGGATCTTTTCGATGATCTCATCCTTGCCGTCATATATAAGATCCGTCTTATTTGCGGCAATGATCTGCGGCCTTTTTGCAAGTCCTTCATTATAATTTGCCAGTTCTTTATTTATGGCATATATGTCGGCAACAGGATCTCTGCCTTCACATCCCGATGCATCAACAACATGAATGATAACCTTGGTCCTTTCAACATGTCTTAAAAACTGATGACCGAGACCGACACCTTCGCTGGCGCCGTCTATAAGACCGGGAATGTCAGCAATAACAAAGCCCTTTGCATCATCAAGGTCAACAACGCCCAGATGCGGATTGAGGGTCGTGAAGTGATAATTTGCTATCTTCGGTCTTGCGTTACTTACCTTGGTCAGAAAGGTGCTCTTACCCACGTTCGGATACCCCACAAGTCCTACATCCGCCAAAACTTTCAATTCCAGAATGAGATTTAATTCCTTTGCGGGCTGACCGGGCTGAGCATATTTCGGAGCCTGCATCTTGCTTGTAGCATAATGCTGGTTTCCGTTGCCGCCTTTGCCGCCTGTAAGCAAAACATATCTTCTGTTGTCCTTACTCATGTCGGTGATAACTTTACCGGACTCTGCTTCTTTTATTACTGTACCTTCAGGTACTTTAAGAATGATGTCCTCGCCGTTCTTACCGTGACAGTTTCTCTTTTTTCCGTCTTCACCGTGACCTGCAAGATATTTTCTTACATTCCTGAAATCTACAAGCGTATTTAAACCGTCATCGATCTCAATGATGACGCTTCCGCCGTCACCGCCGTCACCGCCGTCGGGACCACCGTTGGGAACATATTTTTCACGCCTGAACGAAACGTGTCCATCGCCGCCTTTTCCGCTTCTAACATAAATTGTGGCTCTATCAGCAAACATATGATCAACCTTTCTAAATATTAAAGCTCCAAACCTAAGTCTGGAGCTTTCTTACAAAAACTATTTTTCTTCAACCGGGTAAACACTGGCTTTCTTCTTATCTCTTCCCATTCTCTCGAATCTGATAATTCCATCTGTAAGAGCGAACAATGTGTCATCACCGCCACGTCCTACGTTTGTTCCCGGATGTATCTTAGTTCCGCGCTGTCTGTAAAGGATATTTCCTGCCTTTACGAACTGACCGTCAGCTCTTTTAGCGCCAAGTCTCTTAGACTCTGAATCTCTGCCGTTCTTAGTAGAACCAACACCCTTTTTATGAGCGAAGAATTGAAGGTTTAACTTAAGCATACTACACCTCCTCTAATCTGATATCAATGTACTTATTTCCGTATTCATCCTGTATCTGTCTTAATCCAAGCAACATCGAATCAACCAATAATTGTGATGAGTCTGATGGGACATCCTTGAATACACAACGCATAAGACCGCTTTCTTCATCGACTGTGACATCGATCTTCTCATGACATAGCAATTCGAGTGAATTGATCGTATTGCTCACCAGAATGGAGATCGCAGAACAGACTACATCTATACCGGCCTTTGCATATCCTGCATGTCCGTAAGCTTCGAAAGCCGTAGCCTTATTGTCTTTTCGCCAGATACAAACTTTGGTCATATCTTACTCCGTATGAACATTAGGCATTGATCTTGTCGATCTTTACCTGGGTATAAAGCTGTCTGTGGCCGTTTTTCTTGTGATAACCGGATTTTCTCTTATACTTATAAACGATTACCTTCTTAGCCTTAGCCTGATCCATAACTGTAGCTGTAACTGTAGCATTTGCTACTGCATCTCCGCACTTAAGATCGGCATCCTTAACAGCAAGAACAGTATCGAAAGTAACTGAAGAACCAACTTCTGCGTCGAGCTTCTCAACTCTGATGCAATCGCCTTCTTCTACTTTGTACTGCTTTCCGCCTGTTGCTATGATTGCGTACATAGGTTTTCCCTCCTATTCTAAGTGTAAAACACTTTTCTCGCTAACTGTGGCGGCGCATATGCGCACTTATAGCCTCGTTACGCGGCATACTCAGATATATTAACATTGCTTCATACATAAGTCAAGCCATTTTCTTCATATTATTTGAAATAATAATCCGAAAATGGCCCGAATTAATGTATAGAAAATATTGGGAATAAGCTGTTATTCAACGTAAGTGTTATCTTCTATCATCTGTACATCGCTTTCATTTGCCTTTTTGAACATGAACATTACAACTGCGATAAATGCGATCTGAAGCACAAGATTGATCCACATTCCGATGTTAACATTGAACAACCCGAGTACAAATACAAGTACATGTACAGGGAATTTAGCCAACACCGTGGTTCTGTAACGCTCAACACCGTCGAACTGTACGCCGAATATCTTTTCGAACATCATTGTGAACAGCTGAACGATAAGTGCAACGAAATAATATAATCCGATAGAGAAAAACGCACCTAATAAGATTGCGATAAATACAACATTCTTGATCAGAGGAATGAACTTGTCGAGCAAAGAATCCTTAGAGAATGTAAGTCCGTCGAATTCGCTGTAATCTCTTGCCTGGAACTGTCCGTTGCTGTACATTGCAAAAGAATATTTTCCAAGGATGATGGCCGACTGGTAATTGCCGCCTGACACTACTTCTCTGATGTCATCTTCGGTAACATCTTCAAGTGAATCGTCGATCACGATATATACTCCGTCTTCATCGATCGAATAACTCTGTTCGATCTCGAATTCACCGCCTACGAGTGAAAAATCAGGACAGTTGGCACGGATCTCATCGCCCACATCCGTAAGTGTCAGGTTTACTTTAACGGCCGTTATAAGAGCCATTATCAAAAAGCAGATCAGTAATGCTCCGAAAATCTTTCCGGCAGACTCTTTAATGAGTTTATTGTACTTGGGCGGTACAAAGCTGAATGCCGGTATCGCAAAAAAATTGATCTTGTTTTCTTCCATTGTGTTTAATCTCCCCTCACTGGTTATTTTATGTTACGTTAATATGATAACATGTTAAACTGAAGAATAAAATGTCCAAAAGGACCAAATTTTCAACCTTATTTACCCAAAATTTCGTAAATAGGGGGCTTTATTTTTCTCCTTACGAGTTCCATAAGTCCTAGTTTGGTCATATCAATGTAATCAAAACGCACCGCATCTACCCTTATAAGCTCTTTCACATATTCCGTAAGTTCATCGATATCTTCTTTCGAATGCATATTTATAAAGTCTACGATTATGATGCCGGAAATATTTCTGAGTCTTACCTGCCTGGCTATTTCTTTGGCAGCTTCTTTATTTACCGATAAGATAAATCCGTCCTTATCTTTTCTCGTAATGTTTTTGGCGGTATTTACATCAATGACAGTCATTGCCTCTGTATGTTCTATAACTATATTACCGCCCGATCTTAACCATACGTCTTTCTTTAATATCTCTTCAATCTTTGTTTCGAGACTGTATAATTTGGAAAGCGGATAATCATCGTTATAAAACTGACATGGCCTGTCAAAAGATATCGTATCACAGACTTCCTCAATATCCGTCAATATCCTTTCATAGCTGTCTTTGGGTAAGCTTTTTATAAACTTAAGATATTCGGGTTCACTTTTATATATCAAAGATCCGCCGTTTCTGGTTTTTGCCGTCTCCAAAATGCTCAATAGCTTTTTTGACAGGACTTTTACTTCATCTTGTATCAATGAAGGATCCGCACCGGCCGCATTGGTCCTTATCGTGATACAAAGATCTTTATGATCCGATAACATCTCTTTGAGTTCATTTCTTAACGGTCCCGATATCTTTCGACTGACATTTATGTTTGCCGCATCATTGATCAGGACACAATAATCGCCGGCAATAGAGAGTTTCGAAGTAAGGACCGCTTCTTTATTTTTTGAAGCCTCCTTGATTATCTGAACCGGGATAAGTGTACCTTCGGTTATCTTCTGAGCGGGATAAATATCATTGAAGCTCAAAAAACCGAGAGTGTCTTCTTTGAATTCAACAAAACACGCATTGAGGTTTTTAACGACATGCTTTACTCTGCCGACATAGATATCACCCGTTGTATCTCTTTCTTTGTCGGTAATGCTGAGCATTTCCATGGAATTGTTCTTATCAAGCCATGCTGCAATAAAGCCTTCATATTCAGTTATACATACAGTTGAACTTATCAAAAATCTTCTCCCGGGCTTAAAAGAGGAACAAACTCAGAGCCTTCATTCCTCATATATATCTCTTCTCTTATGATCTGATATTTTGATGCGCAAATCTCGGTTCCGCAAAATCTCGCATACTCTTCTATGACAGTCATAGGCTTGATATTTCCGCTGCTTGAAGCATCGATCAGCATTTTGTAGTCATCATCATATTCAAATTCAAATATATGAGGGCGTAAATCAAACTCGATCTCATTTTTCTTTGTCTGTTTGATGATATTAATCTGTGACTGACTCAAAAAATCGCAAACCTTATCATGACAGGTATTTTCATGCTCAAAACCTTCCTTCATGCAGACGGTGTAGCGTGCTGCCGCGATCGAAGCCATTGCGTTTTTAACCCCGTCGGGAAGCTTTACGACAGAGATGATCTCCATGCCGTCAACCATGACTGCGTTTAATGCATCCTTCACCTGTTTTGCATTACCGCTTTTTAATTCGATATCAAAATATTCTCCGTGACTTTCAACACCCACTCCCAAAGGTGAAGCGAAACTCATTATCTGATGCGGAGAAAAGCCTGTAGAATATGCTATATCGACATCCGCTCTTCTCATGCATTTTTGAAAATATCTCATTATATCCAGGTGCCCGATATATTTCATGACACCGTATTTTGCAAATTTGATCCTTACTTTCATATATTCCCTTTATGCCTGCTTTTTTCTGTGTTCCATGCATATGCCCGTATTATATCTGAAGGCTCCGCAGCCGCTGCACTGCTGTTTGCAGTTGGGAGTGACCGCTTCTTCTTTTGATCTTAGCCACTCTTTTTTGAGCCACTCTTTATCAACACCGCAGCTTATAAAATCCCATGGAAAGATCTCATCCAGGCCTCGTTCTCTGGTCGTATAGAAGCTTATATCGATACCAAGGTCTTCAAACACCTGCATCCATATATCATTTTTATAATATTCACCCCATGCATCGTATATGCATCCGCGTTTATACGCTTCAAGAATGGCCTTTGAAAGTTTTCTGTCGCCTCTTGCGAAAACGCCTTCAAGAACGCTCACATCTGCCTCATGCCAGTTGTATTTGATCCTTTTTTGATTTAACTGAGAAAGGATGGAGGTCCGGGTCATATATGCCTTATTTAAAAAATCTTCTTTTGTATTCATGGATGCCCATTGAAAAGCGGTAAAGGGCTTTGGAATAAAAAATGACGTGCTCGCGGTTATCTGAACCGGTCCGCCTATTCTTTTTTCTTTCGGAACAAGATCAAAATATGCTCTTGCGATCTTGTCGCAAAGTATACCGATCTCCTTTATATCCTCATCGGTCTCTCCGGGCAGACCAAGCATGAAATAGAGCTTAACCTTACTCCATCCACGCTTGAATGCCATCGAAGCTCCTCCGATTATATCATCTTCGGTAAGGCCCTTGTTTATCACATTTCTCATGCGCTGACTTCCGGCCTCGGGCGCAAAAGTCAAAGAGCTCTTATGTATATCCTGTACCTTCGAAAATGTTTCCAGAGAATAATTATCTATTCGTAAGCTTGGCAGCGAGATATTTATATACCTTCTAGAACATTCATCTATAAGAAAATCGGTCAATTCTTCTATCTTGGAAAAATCACTTGAACTTAACGAACTCAAAGAGACCTCTTCATGACCGGTATTTGAAAGGATCTCCATGGCCATCTTTTTAAGATCGTCTACATTTCTCTCTCTTACGGGTCTGTATAACTGACCTGCCTGACAAAAACGGCATCCTCTGATGCAGCCTCTCTGTATCTCGACTACCGCCCTGTCCTGAGTGCATTTAATAAAGGGGACGACCGGCTTGACCGGATAGTCGGCAGTTTCAAGATCCGTCACGATCTCTTTATATATCATTAAAGGAATATCATCTCTTAAAGCCCTGAATTCTTTAACAGTACCGTCTTCGTTATATTCGGTCTTATAAAGCGACGGGACATACATTCCTCCAAGCTTTGCCGCTTCGCATAAAAACTCGTATCTTGTGGTATTGTTTTTCTTATGCTCCTTATAAAGATCAAGAAGTTCTCTGTATCTTGTCTCTCCTTCTCCGATATAAAAGATATCGAAAAAATCGGCGATCGGCTCGGGATTATATGTACACGGACCTCCGCCTATAACTATTGTATCGCTGTCAGACCTGTCCTTAGAGAGCAAAGGTATGCCGGAAAGGTCCAAAATCTGCAGAATATTTGTATAGCACATCTCGTATTGAAGAGTTATACCCAAAAAGTCAAATTCCTTTACGGGGTCCTGACTCTCCAGCGCAAATAATGGGATGTTTCTTTCCCTCATGATCGCATCAAGGTCTGTCCAGGGACTGTATACCCTCTCACACCAGACATCATCATATTTGTTCAGCATATCATAAAGTATCTGAATGCCTATATGACTCATTCCGATCTCATATACATCCGGAAAGCACATTGCAAATCTTATTTCGATACTGTCCTTATCCTTGGTTACGCTGTTTATCTCATTTCCGATATATCTTGCCGGTTTGTCAACCTTCATGAGTATATCGTCACTAAGTGCCAATTTAACGCTCAAATCTATACCTTTTTAAACCTTTCTATGCAGTAATAAAATTCCTCGTCAGAGATGATCTTATCCGAAAAGCCTGCTTTTTCAAGAATGTTCAAAAGCTTTTCATCATAATCATCACCCATTATCACGATAAGCTCATCTTTATAATTGTGAGCATTATTAAGATCATGTTTTTTAGATGCCTTTTTAAGATAATCATGATATCTGTAAATAAGCTTTGTATTAAGGTCGGCCTTCTTATATCTCAAATATTTACCGATCAAACGATATAAAGCATATACCGTGACAGAAATGATGGCAAGAAAAATAAATATTATCAGGTTTCTTCTTATCTTTGCAGTATCTATCTTTTTGGTATTGTTATCGTCATCAGCATTATTCTCGTCCGAATTACTATTTCCGAAAAGTTTTAAAAATCTGTCCCAAAGACTCTGACCGTATTCTTCGGTATCCGAAGAAGGTGGCGTAAGTTCGGCTACGACCCAACCGTAATCCTCGGTGTATATCTCAACCCATGCATGTGCGCTTGCATCGGTGATTTCAAGTGAGATGACCGGCATTTTCTCATCAGGCAGATACCCGTCGTAATAATCTTCAAATTTGAGATCATCTCTGAATTGACCGCTTCTGACATCAATATAGTCAAAAGCATATCCTTCCACATATCTTGCAGGTATGCCCATGTATCGGAATAACAGTACCGATGCGGATGCAAAATGAACACAGTAACCCTTTTTGTTCGAATCAAGAAAATAATTTACAAAATCCCTTCTTATGGGAGTTGAACCGGGTCTTAAAGTATAGGGAATGTTTTCAAGAAAATATCTGTATATCCTGTCACTGATCTCAAACTCGTCCATATCCTCGGTTATACCGAGTTTTTCTATCGTCTTTATTAAGGACGGAACATTATCATTGGGAACAGACAGCCAGTATTCTCTTTCCGCTCTTGTCATTTTGGTATTCTTATGATAAGGTTCGGTCTCATCAAATGAAGGATAGAAAGTCTTTGAAACCGTCTTTCCCCTGTTTATGACTTCACCCTTTTCAGAATAATAAGGTGCGTACTCACCGATCTCACCGGCTATGTTTTCAATATCCATAACGGCTTTGGCGCTGTATTTCGCACCGTTTTCATAGTTTTTTCTAAGCTCCTGCGCTTCAGATCTGTTCAGGATCGTCGGATTTGCAACAGACCACATATTTCTGTAGGGCTGATAGTCTCCGCCTATAAAGGTACGCAGATATACAGGTCTCATATCCACAGGAACATAAGTGACTTTAAGATCCGTCTCATAATCGAGTCTTACGGAATTTACTCCACCGAGTCGACCGCTGTTCATACCGCCGATGTTTTCGTATCTGTTGAAAAAGCCGGCAAAACCGGATGTGATGAAGGTCTCTACAACATCATCCGTTACTTCCTTTGATTCGCTTCTTCCCCTTAACAGATCGTAGGTATCATTTGGGAGGATTATATACAGGATCATGAGTATGAGCAATACCGCCGCTATCATTTGTGAAAATGCAAACAGATGCCCTTTAAAGCTGTATGTATAGGTTATCTCTTTTTTATTCCTTATATATACCGAATTCGAATCTACTTTTTCGTATTTACCGGTAACCTTCCAAATATCAGCGATAACGATGCCCGATACAAGAAAGACTATATAAATAAAATTCGGCTCCAGTTCGAGATATACAGGCAAAAAAAGTACGATCATGGAGTTCAGGAACAGGTCTCCGAACATCATCCTTTTTACAATGGACATGTTTACTAGAATAACGCAGACCGCGCCTAAATAACATGATGCAAATGTCACTGCAAGCTTCGTATTTCGTATTGCCTGAACGTAACCACCGATATCGGGAAGATCAAAATATGCACCGGCGGCACCGATTATATCATTCATCCACGCATAGAAACCGCTGTTTATATAAGTTCCGAAAAACAGACCGAAAAAGATTATCATAAAAAGATAGAGTATATCTCCGATATTCTCAGTCTTTTTATTGTAATAGATAAGAGAGATCAGCATTGACAGCATAAATATGATCACATTAAAGACGATCTGACTGAACTCTGTCGCTGTCGCTGTTATCGCACCTCCGATCATGCCTGCGGTAACAAGATAAACTATTATTCCCTTTAAAAGGAGCGTAAGTATTCTGTTTTCATTTTTTTCATAGAAGTTTCCGGAAATCTCAATACCGTCTATCAGAGAATTTCCTTCCAGTTCCATCTTATTCTTTTTCTTAGATCTCATATGTTGTAAAAGTTACCGCTCCGTCATCACTGCCGACACGTAATATCTTATTATAATTATAATTGTTCATTAAAAGCATGCTTCGAAGATCAACTGCCGAAGTACTCTTGCCGCTGTTAAAAAGCTTTTCAAAAGCATCGATGACATCCCGATCACGATTGATCATCTTTTCGTTTATCTGACCGTCAGAAGCTTCCATCCACATCAGACGTACCAGAGTATTCTCTTTTAAACAATATTGAATGATACTGTATGTAAGAGT
>CACZSE010000036.1 GCA_902783735.1 uncultured Lachnospiraceae bacterium | reverse complement strand
ACATTACAATATCCCATCAGTTATCTGGCAGACAAAAAAGAACTGGAATTGATAGACATATGTAACAAAAACCACGTCGGTATGATAGCCATGAAAGGACTTGCCGGCGGTCTCATAAATAATTCAAAAGCTGCCATGGCATTCATATCACAGTTTGACGGTATCGTTCCCATATGGGGCGTTCAGAAAGAAAGTGAGCTGGATGAGTGGCTGTCATATATGGATGAAACGCCCTCTTTGGATGATGAGACGAGAGATTATATTGACAGTGAACAAAAGGACCTTGGCGGAGAGTTCTGCAGGGGTTGCGGTTACTGCATGCCATGTACCATGAATATACAGATAAACCAGTGTAACAGAATGTCTCTTTTGCTTCGTCGTGCTCCCAGCAAAGCCTGGTTGAGTGATTATTGGAAAGGCGAAATGGCAAGGACAGAAGAGTGCATAGGTTGCGGTGCATGTCTGCCGAAGTGCCCCTACGGCCTTGATATTCCTGCCTTACTTAAGAAGAATTATGAGGATTACAAAGAAGTTCTGGCAGGAAACCGGAAAGTAAATTAATATAAGGAGATTTGGATACAATGAAGTGCGTAGGTTGTGGCGCTGAGATCGGACTGACCGATAAAGTTTGTCCGCATTGCGGCAGAAAGAATACAGAAACTGCCGGTTATCGGTCTGATATGGAACGGTTAAAAAAGGACAGTGAGAAGACGAAGAAAAAGATCGGCGAGATCCTATCGGAGAATATCCCGATCGTGATCAGTGCTTTTTGCATGCTTTTACTGCTTATCTCAGTACTTGTAACGATATATGTAAGCGAAAATGCATACAGTTTCAGGGAGAATGCTAAAAGAAAAGAATCCGTAAAACAATATGATGAATATTCTGCCGTTATACGGAAGTATCTGGATGCAGGAGATTATACCGGATTTGCTGCGTTTAAGGAATATCATAATATAGCACATTGGGAAGAACCGTATGAAGACCTGAATCTGATATGTGACATGGCAGACTATTATTCTTCGATGGTCTCAGCGGTGGAAGAGGCAACTATGTTTGGACCTGAGGCAAGAAGGTACGATCCGGAGTCTGATATAAGTAACTGTCATAGAGCGATCCAAAGGTTCTATGATGAATTCGATTACAGGCTTTCGGATATAGATTCGGACCCATACAGGGACAATATTTATGATATGAAAGCAAAAGCGGACATAATAATGGAAGTCTATCTGGGATTGGATGAAGAAGGACGAAAGAGTTATTTTTCCGAATCAAGTATCAGACAGGAAGCATATCTGGAGGAGGTGCTGATGAATGACTAAAAAATTGATCTTCAGAATTTCGATAGCAGTGAATATTATCCTGGCGATCGTTTTTGTCTTTACATTGCCGAAAGCCGTGGAAAGCCTCAATTTCGAATATGTGGAACAGGATACGATACGTCCGGATACGTTAAGAGCCTATCTGGAACGGGAAAACTACGGGACTGTAGCAGCCATCTCGAGAGCCATCCGGGGAGGTGCTGAGATCGACCCAAGAGACGAAGATTATTACAGACTGGGTGAATATGGAGAACTTCTGTTTTTAAAAGAGGTATATGACAGAGCCGGGAATCTTGAAACACTAAAAGAAGCAGAAGGCAGGATGGAGGATATTCGAAACAGGATGCCGGAGTATGATGCGGTATTTGACAAGATCGATCAAAGCGCCGCTAATGCTGTAAGGAAGTGAGATTATGGGAAAGATAACAAAGATGATAGCATGTTCAACCTGTGGAGCAGAGTTTGACGGATCACTGGTGCGCTGTCCGTTTTGCGGTACGGCTTATGAACCTGCCGAAGAAAACGAATACATGGAACAGTTGGAAGATATCCGAAAAGACGTAGAGAGTCATAAGGAGGATGGTGATAAGAGTATTAAAGCCAAAATGAGTCTTGTTGCGAGGACCTCTGTTTTGGTTATTATTGTTGTTGCGCTTATCATTTTGGGCAGTATGTGGTTATTGAGTATTCATAATAACAGCAGAGCAGACAGCAAAAAGGAAGAATTTCTGAAAGATCAGGGTATCACCATTCAACAGGAGGAACAGGCTAAATGATTTGCGAAAAATGTAACAGGGAAATAGGACCTGAAGAATTAACCTGTCCCTACTGTGGTCACGAGAATCCGTTTGCGGCAAAACACAGCCAAAATATGAAGCAGTTTAAAAGGACATACCAAAAAACAAAAGATGAAGTTCTTGATTCTGCTAAAAATACTTCGGAATTGGCAAAAAAAGCTGCGATACTTATAGTTTTGGTCATAGGATGCATCATCATGTCGGTGATCTCATCATATAATTATTCGGATCATGATCCCGATGAAGAGATAAGACGTGATGCAGAGAAAAATGCCGCGATATATGTATCGCAGGCACAAGATTATCTTAAACGCGGTGAATATACGGAATATATGAGCTTTCTGTATGCTCACGAGCTGCAAAACTTCCCACCGCAGGAGTTTGATCATCTCAGACATGTCAATTATGTCGTAAGTGAGTACTACGAGTGCATAAGACATATGGAGGAGATCGTTTTAAGATCTGACGATCCTGAGTATTTTGACGGACTGGATTCGGATATTAAGATCTTTTGCATGTATGCAAATGGTTTTTATGAGGTATACGAGGTACAGAAGGAGAGTGAAAAGAATAAAGAATATCTGGCATGTATCGAAGATATGAAAACGGAACTCGAAGCGGCAATGAGAACCTATTTCTCAATGAATGATGACGAATTGAGGGAATTCATTGCTGCATCAGAAGCACAAAAAGCGGTTAAACTGGAGGAGATATTTAGACATGAATAAAGCAGTGAAGGTGATCCTGAATATCCTTATCGTGATCGCAGGTCTTGCATTTTTGGGATTATTCATAGATATGGTTGGGTCGTTTAAATATGCCAACCGTGAGGTGGAAGATCCGGCTGAGACGCGTAAAGACGTATTTGAGTACGAACTTAAGCACAGGGCATATAATGAGGTTTTGGGAACATGGTATGTGGAGCGTATGAGCAGCTTGGAACCTTCATCCGGTATGGAAGATATATATAATGTTGCGGAATATGCTCACAGCGCATTTATGGCACGCGTCTATGCAGAAAAAAATGATGGATCTGCGATCGGATCAAATGCCGACAGGATGGAAACAGTAAAGAAAAGACTGGGGGATTATGCTTATACGGCAGATGAGGTTGACAATATTATAAAAAAAGCTCCGTGAGTTTAATTATTCAAATTATTAAGGTTAACGGTTATCCTGTTAAGATATGACTGTACATCATTGATCTCTTCATCGGAAAACCCCCTGAAAGCAATATCGGTAGTGGCATCAAGCTGATCTTTGATCACGTCAAAAGTTTGATGCCCTTTTTTTGTAAGATATATTGCATAAGACCGTTTGTTTTCTTCAACACGTTTTCTTTCTATGATACCGTTGGCTTCCATATTTGCCAGCACACTGGACAGGGTAGCCGAACTCACCTGGCAATTACGCGATATATCTATCTGTCTGCAGCCTTCATTTCCCAACAGGTAAAGTAAGATCTTGGGATTTCCTGAGTTTAATCCATATTTTTTTATTCCTTTTTCCAGATTTTTTGTAAATGCCCAATAAGCATTAAATAAAGATTTCATATGATCCGCCTTTTTTATATCGAAACAGTGTTTTTAATAATTATACTGGTTAAAAGGGGATCCTGTCATGCTTTTTATTGCATTTTTTGTTCTGCGGAAATATAATAATTGTTAGATGTCTAATTGTTTGATGACTATCAGTAAGATGAGTTAAAAAACAAAAAGGAAGGAAGAAGGAACAAATGAATACCAGAACAAAACTTTCGATCAGGGTGCAACTGTTGCTCATGTCTGTTTTACCTATTGTAATAATAGGAACGATCCTGCTTATACTGATCTCGGGCAGATTAAAGTCCGGAATGATGGATCAGGCTCTCAACGGATTGATGGCTTCCGCTGAAATGTTCAGAGAGCAGATAGCTACAACCGACAGGGACTTAACGACCAATGAACTGGAAGACGAATGCAAGGCTGTCACCGGCTATGATTTTACGAGATTTGAAGGAGATACAAGAGCCTCTACATCTGTAGTAAAAGCCGATGGAAGCAGACCTGTAGGCACACAGGCATCCCCCGAAGTGGTCGAAGCTGTTTTAAAGAGAGGAGAGCGGTTTACTTCCGAAAAAACTGATGTTGCGGGAGCCGATTATTGTGTGGCATATACCCCTATAAAGGATGAGAGCGGAAAGATCACCGGTATGGCTTTTGCAGGAAAACCCACCGCTGAAATGGAAGCGACGATCAGAAAGAGTGTCATTTCACTTTTTGCCGTAGGTATATCAATAATGATCATCACGATAGTGATCGTATATATCATAGCCGACAAACTGGTATCTGCAGTCATCAGAATAAATAATGTGATCAATAAACTGTCTGTAGGAGAATTTGTAAAGACGGAAAACATTGCTGTCAGAAACGATGAACTGGGAGAGATGCTAAACGGTTCCAATACTTTGATCGAGGTTCTGACAGGTGTTATCAATGATGTAAAAAGCATAGCAAACTCCTTACGTGACAAAGCAGAAGAATTAAACGATACATGTGCACATCTAAGAGATACATCCGAGGGTGTTTCATCTGCAGTACAGGATATGGCAGACGGAGCCATGGAACAGGCTGAATCGGTAGAGAAAGTAACCCAGAACATGGATGATCTTTCAACGGCCATACGTAATGTTTCCGATAATGCCGATTCATTGGGTGAATCTGCGTCTGATATGGGAATGGCATCTACGGAATCCGCAAAGGCTCTTGAAGTACTTGCACAGAGCATGAATGCAATGAAGCAGGCAGTTGTTGAGATAAGTGCTACAATGAGGGAGACAAATGTAGCAGTTAAGAGTGTAAATGAAAAGGTTGACGGTATAAACAGCATTGCGGAACAGACAAACCTGTTAGCTTTGAACGCTTCAATAGAGGCTGCAAGAGCCGGAGAAGCAGGAAAAGGATTTGCGGTTGTTGCTCAGGAGATCGGAATACTTGCTACCGAGTCCTCACATACTGCCGATGAGATACGCAGTGAGATGATCGAACTGTTAAATCAGGCACAGAAGGCAAGCGACAAGGCGGAAGAGGTAAGCAGCATAGGTGATGATGTTAATAAAGTGCTTGATGAAACTGTTGTAAAGATCAATACTCTTATAGACGGTGTAAATTCAACCGTCAATGGTGTCGATAATATCTCTGCTCTTACGCAGGGTTGTGATTCTTCAAAAGCTGTCATAGTTGATGAGGTAAATTCACTTTCAGCCATTTCCGAAGAATATGCGGCTACCACTCAGGAGACATCGGCATCGATGACAGAGATAAATAACAACATAAGCATTCTTGCAAACAGTGCCGAAGATCTTATGAGTGTTGCTCAGAAACTGGATGAGGATCTGGAGTTCTTTAAGTTATAAACAAAGATCAATTTCATAATATAAAAGCAGAAAATCTCGAGTGATCGGGATTTTTTGTTTTTATGATCTGTGTTAATATGTTAAGGCAGAAAAGGAGGAAAAATAAATGCGATTGCTTATTGTCAGGCATGGAGATCCGGATTATGAGAATGATGCGTTGACGAGTCAGGGACGTTTGGAAGCTGAAGCGTTATCCGAAAGGATGAAGAATATAAAAGCGGATGAATGTTATGTATCACCGCTTGGAAGAGCAAAAGAGACCGCTGAAACGAGTCTTAAAAAAATGAATATGAAGGCAGAAGAACTTGAATGGCTTAGGGAGTTTGCACCGAAGGTTAATCGCCCGCAGAAATTGGGAGTTGCATGGGACTGGCTTCCGCAGGATTGGACGAATATGCCATATGCCTTTGACTTTGACAGATGGACTCAGTACCCGGCACTGGAGGAGGCAGGAGTGCAAAAGGAACGTGATTGGGTATACGCGGAGTTTTCGGCTTTTTTGGAAAGGCACGGATATAAAAAAGAGGGAAAGATCTTTAAGGTGTTAGAACCGAACAGCGATACCATTGTATTGTTCTGTCATTTTGGCTTAGAATGTATATTGTTATCTTATCTGTTAAATCTTTCGCCTTTTGTGCTTTGGCACAGTACGATAGCTGCACCCACATCCGTGACGACGGTTGTTACGGAAGAAAGACGCGAAGGAATAGCACAGTTCAGGATGCTGGCTTTTGGAGATACTTCACATCTGTATGCGGCCGGAATAGAACCTGCTTTTTCGGGAAGGTTCAGGGAACGCTATACAAATGATTGGGAAAGGCTGGACTGAAGTACTAATCTGTAAAGGACGGTCGCTGAGGATGAACGTGACTGTTATGATATAATGTTTTTGCAGGGTTAAGCAAAAAGAGAGGGTAATGATATGTCCAGAAGTGTAAACCAGAAGATCAAACTGTACCGTCTTGCTCAGATTATGATCAATAAGACAGATGCCGATCATTTTCTGACCATGCCGCAGATCATAGAAGAATTGGATAAAGTAGAAGTGGGCGCCGACAGGAAAAGCCTGTATATCGATCTGGTCGATCTTGAGAAATTGGGTATACAGATAGAAAGTGTAAACAAGGGACGCTGGACGGGATATCATGTTGTGGGCAGGTTGTTTGAATTGCCGGAGTTGAAGCTTTTGGTTGATGCTATCCAGTCTTCCAAATTTATAACCGTCAGAAAATCAAATGAGCTGATAAAAAAGCTTGAGAGTCAGTGCAGCCGATACGAAGCAAAGCAGCTGCAAAGACAGGTATTTGTTCAAAAACGCATAAAGTCAATGAACGAAAGTATATATAACACTGTCGATACAATACACTTTGCTCTGTCCGAGAATAAAAAGATAAAGTTTAAGTACTACAGCTGGAACATCAAAAAAGAGCAGGAATTCAGACATGACGGTGCATTTTATGAGATAAGCCCTTGGGCGTTAACCTGGGATGATGAGAATTATTATCTTATAGGTTATGATTCAAATGATGACAAAGTCAAACACTACAGGGTCGATAAAATGGCAAAGATATCGCCTGTCGATAAGCCGAGAGATGGAAAAGAGTACTTCGAAAGATTTGATACGGCGGACTATTCAAAAAAGAACTTCGCAATGTTTGGCGGCGAGGAGGAAGATGTGGTCGTATGGCTTAAAAATGATATGTGCGGAGTATTTATAGACAGATTCGGAACGGATATATCATTTAAACCTGAAGATAAAGAACACTGCACCGTAAGGCTTAAAGTGGCCATGAGCCAGCATTTTCTGGGATGGATATTTGCACTTGGAGAGGATGTAAGGATAGTCGGACCGAAAAATGTACTGAACAGAGTAAATGAAGAGATAATGAGGATAAACAGACAGTATGGGATTGGCTGACAGGAGCGTATAATATACAAATTTATGGTATACTGACAGTAGCGACAAATCCGGATTCGGTGATTTTGAGTAAAGATAAGATAAAGGAGAAAAAAAGAAGATGGAAGAATCAATGAAGGATTATGAAAACCTGCTCGAGGAATCTTACAGCCTCATGGGTGACGGTGTCCACGATACCGATGCACTGCTTGCATGGAGAAAAGCCGAAGAGCTTAAGGCTTCACAGGAGAATATAAAGGTTACCGTCACAGGTATAGTTAAGGGCGGTGTGGTTGCTGATTTTGAAGGAATAAGGGCATTTATACCGGTTTCAAAACTTTCGCTTGAAAGAATAGATGATTGCAATCCGTTTTTGGGAAAAGAGCTGGAAGTAAGAGTCTTTGAAGCCAATATCGACGAGGATAAGCTGATCCTTTCCGCAAAAGAGATACTGAAAGAGAAACAGAAAATGGATCAGAAGAAAAAAATATCGGATATTAAAGTCGGACAGGTGTTTAACGGTACGGTCGCAACTATCAAGGATTACGGCGCATTTGTGGATATCGGTGACGGCATATCGGGACTTGTACATATTTCCCAGATATCACATAAAAGGATCAAACACCCCGGCGTGATGCTCAAAGAAGGCGAAAAGGTCGATGTAAAGGTCATTGATATAAAGGACGGAAAAGTATCGCTTTCAATAAAAGCACTTTTGGAAAACCCTGAAGAAGCGGTTGAAGAGCCGGAGGAGATCGTTATACCTGAGTCCGAAAATATCGGAACATCACTTGGAGACCTGTTAAAAGGCTTTAAGTTTGAATAAAGGAGTTTGATTCATGATTAGAAAGCTTGGAGCATTGATCTTCCTGACAATGTGCATTACATTGATGAGTGCCTGTGCAAAAGAAGAAAAAGAACAGACTGTTTCGACATCCGATCAGGTATTTGTCAATATAGGTACCGATCTTAAGGATCAGGTATCGGATCTGTCCGATGCTTCAAACAAGGCTACATATTCAACATATGAGGAAGTCTGCGAAGATTACGAAAAGAAACTGGCGAGCATGTATTCCGGCTTTTCAAAAGATATAAAAAAGGCAAAGGAAGACGGGGCTGATACGAACGAGCTGGCAGATATGTTTAAAGATATGGATTCATCACTGAAAGCATTGTACGAAGAGGGTGCGCAGACCATGTCGAGGATGTCATCCATAAATCCTACCGGAGAAGATGATCATGTTGGCTTAAGTCAGAGGCTGAATGCCAAATATATGGCATATTCACAAAGCTTAAATGAGATGATCGATCGGTAGTTAAAGATGATTGCGAAAAATACGGAAGGAAAGTAGCAATTTGAAAAAGAATAGAAGTACTATAACCAGACAGTTTATGCTTGTTATCCTGTTGATATTCTTATTGCAGGCTTTGATGCTTGCTGTCATTTTTAACTCATATTACAAAAGCTCTGTCAATAACGTAAAGGACCTGGGGATCAGTAATATGAAAAGCCAGGCGACCATGGTGGAAAACTACCTGGATAAAGGCGGAAATGTTTTGTGGTTTGCAACTGAGACCATGAATCATCTGATTCAAAAGGGAGCAAGTACCGAAGAACTGTTAGACTATCTGCAGGCTCAGTCAGAGCAGATGAAGGGACAGTTTGATGAGAATTTTACAGGCATATACGGTTATCTGAACGAAACATATCTGGATGGCAGCGGATGGGTGCCGCCTGCTGATTATGATCCAAGAGAGCGTGACTGGTATAAAGAAGCCTTGAAGGGTAACGGTGAGATGGTCATGTCTTCACCTTATGTTGATGCTGAGACAGGTCAGACTATCATTTCATTTTGTCAGATGTTATCGGATAAAAAAAGTGTTCTTGCTCTTGATATAGTTTTAAACGAGATTCAGAATATCACGGAAAAAATGACAATGGGTGACATGGGCTACGGCTTTATAGTTGATGCAGACGGTCTGGTGATCGCTCATTATGACCGAAAAGAAGTAGGGCAGAATTACAGGATAGATCCGCAATACGCAAGTCTCTTGTCAAGGGTATATGCCGGTGGTGAGAACGGTTTTGATGTAATGCTCAACGGTGAACTGTCAACTGTTTTTTCAACCTGCATAGAAAAAGACTGGTATGTTGTGATAATAGCGAATAATGCTTTATTGTATAACAATATCAGATCACAGATCATGGCAGGCATAGCTCTTTCTATACTGATATTTCTCATAATAGTCATACTGAGTGTATTCTCGATAAAGAGGATCACAAAAGCCGAGAAGAGTGAGCAGGAGACTTTGGAACAGCTCCAAAAGACAAATCTGGGCATGATACGTTCACTTGCCTCTGTCATAGATGCAAAGGACAGATACACAAGCGGACATTCTCACCGTGTTGCCGAATATGCTCTAATGATCGCTAAGCGGATGGGGAAAAGTGAAAAAGAGCAAAAGATCATCTACAATGCGGGCCTTCTTCACGATATAGGAAAGGTAAGGGTACCCGAAAGTGTGATAAATAAACCCGGTAAGCTTTCCGAAGAGGAATTTGATTCTATTCGCATTCATCCGAGCAGCGGTTTTCATATCTTACGTGATATTCAGAGCGATGAGAATATAGGCTATGGTGTAAAATATCACCACGAGAGGTATGACGGAACAGGTTACCCCAACGGACTTGAAAATGAAAATATTCCCGAGATAGCAAGGATAATTGCAGTTGCCGATGCATACGATGCCATGGCAAGTGACAGAAGCTACAGAAAAGCACTTGAGCAGTCAGAAGTCCGCGCCGAGATAATTCGGGGAAAAGGTACTCAGTTTGATCCGAAGATCGCGGATATCATGCTGCAGATCATGGATGAAGATACGCATTATGAATTAAAACAAAAAGAGGAAACACTGAGCAGGATCATGGTAGTTGATGATGATGCTATCAGTGTAAAAAGCGTTAAGTACATTCTGCATGATATCGAGAATATCTCTGTAGTATCCGCACAGAATGAAATAGAGGCTGTAGAACTGGTCGATAACATAAAACCGGATCTTATCATAATGGATCTTAAGATGCCCGATACGGACGGATTCAGTCTGTATGAAAAGATCAGGAGATCGACGGACGCTCCGGTCATCTTAATGTCCGGGGACAAGAGTATGGAGACCATTAAAAAGATCAGAGAACTCGGTATTACCGACTATCTGTCAAAACCACTCATTCCTTCCATAACAAAAGAGACTGTTCATGGAATCCTTCAGTCTTCGGAGCATGTAAAAGGATATACACAGCAGGATATCATGAATCACAGACCGGAGGGTTTATTTGATCTGTAAATCTGACCGACGGAATTTGTATCTGTCTGATGTGATATACTGCAGAAGAAAAAATACCAACTGATTAAGGGGGACTTTTTAAGTCGCTATGAACGAGATTATCCTTGAAGTTTCAGCTTTTGTGATCACTTTATTCTGTTTCATGGATTGTATTAGAAACAGAAAGAGTTTATATTTTCCATTTCCCAAGGGATTTAGGAATAAAATAGTAAATCAGCACAGTATTTATCTCATGATGTTGGTAACACTCATGATCTCGGCTCTTTCCTCGTTTTTAGAGGTTATGGCGGAGAGCTATGCCGCATTTAAAAGTGTGGTATTATTGTATGTGCTCAATGAAATATATTTTCTGTTCCATACAATCCTTTCAGCTTTATTTGCGTTGTATATCATAAATATGACGGGGGTGGGCAAAGAGAAAGGAAATCTGTTCATGGCTCTTTTTCTCTCTCCGCTCATGATCGGAGAGATACTGGTCCTTATAAATCCGTTTACAGGGATATTGTTTTATATCAATGATAATGTCGCATACAGTCGCGGAGACTACATGTGGTTACTCTACGCCGTGGCGGGGATATATGTTATCCTCGGTGCGGTCTTTTTCGTGATGTACAGAAAAAGATTGTCCAGAATGGACAGATCATCCACACTCATACTGATCTTTATCGCAATATTCGGAATAATCATTCAGGGTGCATTCTCTATCATGGTAGAACTGTTCTTTGAAGCAATAGGATTTTTGGGATTTTTAATATTGCTTGAAGACAGAAGGATCAGAGACCGCTCCGGAAGATCGAGAAGACTAAGTAAAAGCTTTATATTCGTTATCGCTCTGATATTTGTGACGGTCATCATTATCAACATAAATCTCATATTCCAGGCAGGTACCGATCAGACCGACAAGATCGGCACCATACAGATCAATAATATTCGCGGAGATCTTCAGGAGGAGATATCCGGGGCGGAGAGTGATCTGTTAAGGTTTTCAATGGGGATTGAGCAGCTTATAAACGACGAAGCGGGACTCAATGAGTTAGAAAGGTACATAAATGAACAAAGGGATTATTATAACGAGATAAGCGGGGGAAACTGTTACAATGTGTATGCAGCCTCCGGTGACTGGACCATCATACCGAATTTTGATATGCCCAAAGAGTATCACGCTGTAGAGAGGATCTGGTATACGGGCGCAAAACAGAATGCGGGAAGGGTTTATATTTCTGAACCCTATATAGATGCGGCTACAGGAGAGCTTTGTTATACCATATCAAATATCCTGTCGGATAATGATGTTGTTACCGCCATGGATTTTACTTTATCGAACATTCAGAATTCGGTTGAAAAGATGATCACAAACGATGAACAGCTGGCATTCATCGCTACCGATGCGGGATATCTTGTGGGTTGCTCACAGGCTAAACTTCGCGGAGAGAAAATTGAGGATGCTCTTCCGAATTATAAGGAAGTGTTTGAACGTGTAAAAGCTTCCAATGAACACAGAAGCTTCAATACAAGGATCGAAGGGAATAATGTCATTGTTTTCAGTTCGGAGACAGGAAACGGATGGCATCTGATACTCTGTGTGGATTCCGACAAATTCTATTACGAGATATACAGAGAAATGATCATGTTGGGAGCGATAGATCTTCTCATGGTCGCTGTTATAATCGTTTTCTATACACTTACGATAAATAATCAGGAAAAGATGGAAAACACTCTTGTGGCTACCGAGAGTTTTCTTTCCGGTCTGTCTACAAAGCTTAAGGTACCGGTCAGAAACATAATAAGCATGTCGGAGGAGCAGCTCAAGTCCGAGTCGTCAGATTCACAGGGTGCATTAAAAGACATCCGTGAAAACGGTATGAGGCTTAGAGAAAACCTTGACAACCTGTTCTCTTATTCGAATATCTTAAGAGAAAACATGTATGAGGACGGATCACAGAAGCAAAAAAAGGCAGATTCGTCTTCCGTTAAAAGCACGTATATCAGAAACGGAGTCATAGGAACACTTATTTTTGCTCTTTTGATCGGTTTTTTGCTCTGCGTATCGGCATATGCCAGATGGGGCAGCATGCGACTTAACAAGGAAGCCGATAAGTATAACAGCGAGATAACCTTATGGATTGAGCAGCATCAGCGAATACTGGGAATGTTCGTTGATGTTATCACAGCGGACCCTTCGGTTTTGGATGATTATGATTCGGCTGTCGGATGGATGAACGATATCGCAGCCAACTACAGCGATATCTCTGCCTGTTATATAGCCAATCCTTACAGAGAGCATAGCGTTATCATGAATAACGGATGGGTTCCGGAACCGGATTATCGGGTGGAAGAGAGACAGTGGTATCTTGATACGGAAAGATCCGGAAGCGGTTCTAGTATATCAGCACCTTATTTTGATGCTCAGACAGGTTTATACTGCATAACCTTCTCACGAATAGTTTATTCAAAAGAAGGTGAGTTTTTAGGCATTTTTGCCATAGACTGTTATATAGATAAGCTGATAGATGTTCTCGATGACAGCTATTCGGCCGACGGTTATGCTTTTATGGTGGATCAGGATGGAACGATCATAAATCATCCTAACAAGCGTTACGAGATGAGCATGGATTCAAGCACCAACATAGAAGACACCGAATATGTGGATGTTTATCATCATGGAAGAGAGTACGGCATAAAGGACTATGACGGAAACTATGTTGCTTGTTTCTCTGAAAAGAGTGAACTGTCAGGCTTTTCGGTAATCGTTGTCAGAAGCTGGTGGAGCATATACGGAACCGTTGTCATAGTGGCACTGATATATGTATTTGTACTCGTTGCATCGGTAATTGCGGTATCGGTTCTTATAAAGAGATTTATAAGATTTCAGGAAGAGACAAATGTTAAACTTATTGAGGCTGCCGATAATGCGGCAGCAGCAGGTAAAGCAAAATCACGTTTCCTTGCTCAGATGTCTCATGAGATAAGGACTCCCATAAATGCCGTTTTGGGTATGAACGAGATGATCCTTCGCGAATCTAAGGAACGTGATATCCGAGATTATGCCACCAATATTAAATCATCGGGCAAAAACCTGCTTGCACTTATAAATTCCATACTTGACTTCTCCAAGATCGAAGAAGGGAAGATGGAGATCATACCGGTGAGATATGATACAGCGGCAATGATCGATAATATTGTCAATTCTATATCCGGAAGAGCAGCCGACAAGGGGCTTACATTTGAAGCACATGTTGATGAAAAACTTCCAAGCTTCTTATTCGGCGATGATATGAGAATTTCTCAGGTGGCAATGAATCTTTTGACCAATGCAGTTAAGTATACGAAAGAAGGAAGAGTCGATCTTTATATCGAAGAGACCGAAAGAAAAAATGATACCATAAGCATATTGTTCAGGGTTGTGGATACCGGTATCGGAATAAAAGCCGAAGATATGGATAAGCTTTATGAATCCTTTACCAGACTCGACGAAGAAAGAAACAGAAGCATCGAAGGAACGGGCCTGGGCATGACCATCGTAGTGAGACTGTTGCAGATGATGGGATCGAGATTAAATGTTACCAGTGAGTACCGGAAGGGTTCGGATTTTTCATTTATCATTGACCAGACTATACTCGATGAGACTGAGATAGGTAATTATGAAGAAAAGGCAAAAGTCGGTGCCGACAGAGAAAACAGCGACCGATATGTATATGCACCCGAGGCAAAACTTCTTGTGGTCGACGACAATGATATGAATATCAAAGTCATAAAGAATCTGCTGAAACTGAACGGTATAGTTCCGGACAGTGTCGATTCCGGAATGGATGCACTGAATGCTTTGTCACAAAACCGATATGATATTGTTTTACTTGATCATATGATGCCACGGATGGATGGCATAGAGACCCTTAAGAAAGCAAAAGAAGAAGGACTCATACAGGCAGGGACAACGGTTGTTGCACTTACGGCCAATGCCGTAGTAGGTGCGAGAGAAACATACCTTGAAGCGGGATTTGACGACTATCTGTCAAAACCGGTTGAAGTAAAAGCTTTGGAACATGTTTTAAGACAGTATCTGCCTGAGGATATTGTAGAACTGAAAACTATCGATCAGCCTGAGGAAGAAGAAAAGACAGAACCGGATGATCTTAAGACATCGGTGGATGATGAGATAATCGAATTCCTTCCACAGGATGAGACAGGCATGACAGATGATAAAAATTCTGATAAGAGTGTTTTTGAAGAACTGGATCAAAGGGGGATCGATACTCAGAAGGGCTTGTTCTATTGCGGTAAGGACAAAGATTTCTACAGGGATATTCTGACCGATTATATGAATTCGAGCGAAAGAAGATTAAGTGAGCTCGATCAGGCTCTTGCAAATGAGGATATGTCGGAATACAGCATTAAGGTCCATTCGCTTAAGAGTACCGCAAAAACCGTGGGAGATTCGGAAGTCTTTGAAAAAGCCAGAGAGTTGGAATTTGCATCGAAAGAGGGGGATATCGATAAAGTGAGAAACGGTCACGGACCGTTAAAGGACGAATATATCAAAAAAGCTGATATCATAAGAGAGTTGTTATAGTTTTTAGGAGGCTGTGAATGGGAGAGATCTATGGATATATTATATCTATCCGCGGACAGATAGGATGTATGTGCATCCTGCTGTATATCGCATGGACTTATTTTTCGGTAAAAAGACGCGATACCGTGGCTCACAGACTCTTTTCGGTACTCATAATAGTTTCGATCATAGACCTGATCTTTGATGTGATCACCGTATATACCGTGAATCACGCCGAAGAAGTGCCTCTTGTTATAAACCGTCTGGTGCATGTCATTTTCGTTGCTTCGCTTACGACCATACTTTTTGTTATCTATATGTATATAAGGACACTTGCGTATAACGAGTTTAAGTTCAAATATCACTGGCTTATCCCTCTTATCGCATCCTGCACGGCGGTGGCACTCTTACCGTTCGGATATGAGGTTTCGATATACGGAAACTATTCTTCGGGACCGTTTTTAACGGTGGCCTTTGTTTGCGCTTATACTTATTTTTTCCTGGGTCTTATCTTACTGATCAGAAAGCATAAACAACTCGAAAAGAAATCATTTTATGCCATAGCAATATCACTGTTTACAATGATGAGTGTTACCGTCATCCAGGGGATATTTAAGGAACTGCTTATAACCAGTATTGCGGTTACGATCATAAATGTTGCACTGTTTTACACAGTGGAGAGTCCCGATGCTCTTCTTATCGAGATGCTGGAGGACGAGAGAAAAAAAGCAGACAGTGCAAATCAGGCCAAGTCATTATTCCTGGCTCAGATGTCACATGAGATAAGGACTCCCATAAATGCCATACTGGGCATGAATGAGATGATCTTAAGAAGTGCCGACAAAGAGGTAAGAGAGTATTCGGTAAATATAAATGAGGCAGGCAAGACCCTGCTCGCGCTCATAAACAGCATTCTTGATTTTTCGAAGATCGAAGACGGAAAGATGGAGATACTTAAAGTGGCTTATGATACATCTTCCGTAATAAACAATCTGGTCCATTCAATATCGGGACGTGCTGCGTCAAAAGGCCTTGACTTTGTACTGGACGTAGATCCCGATCTTCCGGCAACTCTTATCGGCGATGATGTGAGACTTACACAGATAATCATGAACCTGTTGACCAATGCGGTAAAATATACCGACAGGGGAAGTGTTAAGCTTTCTGTTAAGGAAACGGGACGTGAAGGCAGAAATATCAATCTTTATATTGCGGTTGAAGATACCGGGATAGGTATCAAACAGGAAAACATCGGTCAGCTGTTTGCTTCATTTCAAAGGATCGAAGAAGAGAGAAACAGAAATATCGAAGGAACCGGTCTGGGGATCGCTATCGTATCAAGACTTCTTGGCATGATGGACAGTCATCTCGAAGTTAAAAGTGAATATGAGGTAGGGTCAACATTTTCATTCAGACTGACTCAGCAGATAGAAGATGACACTCCCATCGGAGATATAAATAAAAGAATGGAAGACAGTCTTCAACAGCCTGTTTTTAATGTTGGTTTCAAGGCACCCGGTGCAAGAGTACTGGTAGTAGATGATAATTTTATGAACCTGAAGGTTGCCGGGAATCTCCTCAGTTTATATGAGATCACGCCTGATTTTGCCTCCGGTGGAGTTGAAGCGATAGAAAAGATGCAGCAGAATCATTACGATATCGTTTGCATGGATCACATGATGCCGCAAATGGACGGTATAGAGACATTTAATAAGCTTAAGGAAAAAGATCTGATACCTTCGGATACCATTATGCTCATGATGACGGCAAACGCGGTGGTTGGTGCTAAAGAGGATTATCTGAAAGTCGGATTTACCGACTATATATCAAAGCCTATAGAACTTGAACGCATGGAAGAAAAGCTTAGAATGTATCTCCCGGGATCGATGATACAGAATAAGGAGAAACAGGAAGATAATGTGTCGGGTGATGATTTTGAGGTTTTGGAATTTGAGGCTTTTGAAGGACCGTCGGAAGATGAAAATTTGGCCGATGAAGATAAGGGTACTCTGTTAAAGAACGGTTTGGAGCTCATTGGGATCGATTATGATGCCGGAATGAGATATTGCACGCAAAGCTTGTCTTTTTATGAAGAGATATTGAACGATTTCGTTAAAAGCTTTGATGAAAAAAGTAAGGATATGAACAGTGCGTACGAGATCGGGGATATGGACAGATATGCGATAGTTGCTCATTCAATCAAGAGTACGTCAAAGATGATAGGGGCAAATGAGCTTTCCGGGAAGGCAAGAGAACAGGAGTTTTTCGCCAAAGATAAGGATACGGCATCTGTTATTGACAATCATGAAAGACTGGCCGATATGTATAAAAAGACAGTTGATGATATTGAAAAACTGTTGAGGTCACTTTGATCCGCGCTTCATTGTGACGCATTTAACAATGTGATAAAATGAATTTATATTCATAAATAAGGTTGACAAATGCCTATGAAAAGATCAGCGGAATTTAAAGTTTTAATTAATCTTTTTATTTTGGTTGTTATTCTGATCACAGCCTTTATTTGTTATACGAAAATTTATATTCCGCACGAAGAAAAGATGATTCATGAAAATGTCGATAAGTTCATAAATGAAGAACTTTCTTTTGAAGAAAAGACATATGATCTTCAGCTTGCAAAGATACTCAGAATGATATCTTTAAAACATATCAGTGATTCAGATAAAGGTCATCTCTATGAAAGGGCGGCTCAGATCTATAAGTTTCAGGGGGATACGCTGAATTTTTATCATACAATGGGATGTGCTCTGTACTATCTTGAATTATCCGGCAATGATTCCGTCGCCGTTAATATCTATGAAGATATAGCGAATTACTATGTTGCAGACCATAATTACCAAAAGGCACGGATATTTATTCAAAAAGCGGATTCGGTATGTGATATCAGTGAGATAGACGATCCGCAGGTAAAAAGCTATGCATACAGAATGCAGGCAATAATCTCGCGTGCCGAAAAAGATACGACAAAAGCCAGGGAATATATACGCGTTTCAAATGAGATAGTCGATCAAAACACCGACAATTTCTGGCATGATTCATATGTCGCGATAAATACCGTGGTCCTTGCGGGGATAGAACTTGATGACGGAAACATTGAAGAAGCAAAACTGTTAAATGACAGGATAAATGGAAGCGATTTTTTCAATGCAACTTTTTATGCGGATATCGTAGCCAGGGATCTTCTTCTTCCGTATTATGACAACGGGATAAAGATCGCGGCGATAAATAAAGATGAACAGGGAATACTGCAACTGCTGGATGAAATGGACGAATACAGCAAAAGATTCGGATTTTATAAGTTTGAACTTGAAACTGTTCTTGACCTGTTGAAAAATGAGAGCGGAATGAGTGACACGATGATCAAGACTCTCAGAAACAGATTGTTAGAGCTTTACGAAAACATAGTAACAGAGCAGAGCGAAGACTATGCGGCCATGATAGACAGCCCTTTAAACAACGGAATTGAAGAACAACGTCAGCTCCGTTATTCCAAAGAGGTAAGATCCAGAAGAATAAAGATCGTGACCATAGAACTCCTTTTGGTATGCGTCATAGTCACCGTGCTGGTGGTAGTCATAAGACATAACCTGACAGATCCGCTCACACAGATAGGAAACAGAAGGGCATTGGATTATTATCAGAAACTTCTTTCGGTATTCGGTCAAAAGATGAGCGTTATAATGCTCGATGTTGACAACTTTAAGAAGATCAATGATACCTACGGACATGATAAAGGTGATGTTGTACTCATAAACATAGGGAAACTTCTCAAGGCATTTCATACGAGGAATAACCGCGCCTTCAGATACGGAGGTGAGGAATTCGTTATGGTAATAAGGTCGACAGATATAAATGTTGTTTTGAGAATAGCTGAAAACTTACGTCGGGATATAGAACTTCAGACATGGGAGTTTGATGAGAATATAACCGTCAGCCTCGGTGTCGCAACACGTCAGGTTGGTGAGGATGTCATAAAGAAGGCTGATGAAAATATGTATTATTCCAAAACCCACGGGAAGAACTGTGTTTCATATTCTCAAAATGGGGAGAAGACGGTTTTTCGTAATAACAGGCAATGATTTTTTACGGTTACGTTAGATGAGATACTATACATATATAGTAAGATGTGCGGATGACACATTTTATACCGGATATACTACCGATGTGGAAAAACGTATAGACATGCATAATGCTTCCAAAGGAGCGAAATATACCAAGGGACGCCTTCCGGTAAGCCTGGTTTATTTTGAAGAGCATGAGAATAAGCATGACGCGTTGAGCAGAGAGTGGCATATAAAAAGAATGACCCGCTCTCAAAAGGAAGAATTGATTGAGGATTTCAAAGAAAATAAAGCGTAAATTTATGTATTGAAGAATACATACTGTATATGTTAAATTGTTCAGGTGAGAATTTTAGGATCAGAGGTGTTTTGTGATATGGATCTTTCACAGGCCAGAAACAGGATTGAAGAGATCGACAGACAGATGGCGGCTTTGTTCGAGGAGAGAATGGAGTGCGCAAAGAGCATAGCGGAATATAAAAAGGTCAATAATCTGCCGGTTTTTGACGCAGTCAGAGAAAAACAGCTGTTAAATAAAAACAGCGAATATATTCACGACGAAGTGTTGAAGGATCACTATAAGGAATTTCTTACTTCCGTAATGGACATTTCAAAAAACTACCAGCGTCATGTTATAGACAGATCAACTCAATAAAAACGGATCGCGAAGGACATAATTATGATCATAAACGTAAATCTACCAAATAATCCCTACGATATTGTGATCGAACAGGGGGTACTTGACAGAGCGGAGGAAGAACTGGATCTGAACAGAAAGGTTCTGGTAGTGACCGATTCTCTTGTACCGGATATCTATGCAAAAAAGATAGCACAAAAAGCAAAGTTTTCCGTTATGGGGATCATTAAGCCCGGAGAAGAGCATAAGAGCATGGAAAGCTTTATGATGCTTGAAAAGCTTTTGCTTGATAGCGGTTTTACCAGAAAGGACTGTGTTGTTGCCGTAGGCGGAGGGATAGTCGGAGACCTTGCCGGATATGTGGCATCCTCATATATGAGAGGTATAGATTTTTACAATATACCGACTACAGTTCTCTCTCAGGTTGATTCTTCGGTAGGCGGAAAGACCGGATTAAACTTCGGAGGAGTAAAGAACATACTCGGTGCATTCTGGCAGCCTAAAAAGGTTCTGATCGATACCACCGTACTTTCGACATTACCCAAACGTCAGATATCAAACGGTCTGGCCGAGGCAGTAAAGATGTTTTTGACATTTGATCGTGAGATGTTTGAAAAGATGGAACAAAAGGAGACGATCGACAGTCTTCTTGATATAGAAGAGACGGTTGCCGATGCAATAAAGATCAAGGTCCGTGTGGTTGAACAGGACGAAAGAGAAGCCGGACTCAGAAAGGTTTTGAATTTCGGACATACACTCGGCCACGGGATCGAGATGTCATGCGGTGGAAAACTCTACCACGGAGAATGCGTCGGTATCGGAATGCTCGCAATGTGTTCGGATGAAGTAAGACCCAGAATATTTAACATTCTTACCAAGCTGCATCTGCCCACGGAGTGTGATATAGACATCAAAACAGCCATGAATGCGGTCTCACATGATAAGAAATCATCAAAGGATGGCATATCGACGGTATACGTATCGACAATAGGTGAATATGAACTGAGAGACATGTCTCTTTCAGAACTTGAAAAACGTTTGAACACTGTGATAAATAAGGCTTTTTCATAATTGATTTTAACTGTTAAATTTCTCAGATTGTATACACAATAGAAAAAAAGTGTGATATAATCAAAACGGTATAGTTTTTTATTTGGACCATAACAATTTATACTTTAATTAAGTGAGGGTTTGTGAAGATGAAATTGTTGATTGTACTACTGGTAGGAATAGTTCTATATTTCCTTGTAAGCCTGATCTACAAGAGATTTTGGCATAAAGGATTGAACATTTCCGTAGAGTTCGAAAGGGATTTTGTAAGAGAGGGAGAAGACAACAAACTTATTGAGAAGATTTCAAACGACAAGGTTTTGCCGATCTCGATCCTGCAGATCAGATTCGCACTTCCTAAAGTATTTAAGTTTGCTGAGGTCAAGAAGAGTTCCGCTGTTACCGACCAGATATACAGAAGCGATTATTTTTCGGTTCTGCCTTATCAGAAGGTTACAAGATACTATCCTTTCAAATGTACAAAGAGAGGTTGCTATCAGTTGGCGAGCATAGACGTATTCGGTATGGACTTCTTTATTTCAAAAGCCAGACGTATGACCTTAAAGACTCCCAGACTTATGTATGTTCTTCCTAAACCCATTCATGATATGAGTGTTCCGGAAAATGTCAACAGGATCATGAGTTCGATCAAGGAGGAAGGAGAAGACAGGAAGTGTGTTGTTCTTCTCAATGCCGAGCTCAACTCAATGTCAAGAGCTGACGAGCTTGTGGAGGACGGAGTTCGTATAGCAGATTATTTTGTGGACAGATGCTGTAAAGAGAATATACCGGTTAAATTCTTTACAAACGGTATCGACATGATAACCGGAGAAGAGTGCAAACTTGATGCCGTTTCCGACAAGGATGACAAGAAGTCTCTTCAGAAGACTATTGCCAGAATAGATGTCACAAAGAGTCCCAGAGCATTTAAGCATGTTCTTGGTGAGGCTGAGAGACTCGATGACGGCAGTACGGATTTTGTTATTATATCTAACAACAGAAAATCAGATTTCGTTAAGCTCCTTGATGAGTTTATAGCCAAGGGACACAGCACAAAGCTTATCATTCCCGAATTCAAGGATGTTGACATTACACCGTACGAAGATGACAAAGAAAAGATTGTAAAGTGGGTGGTAGAAAATGATTAGTAAAAGATATAAGACGATATTCGATTTTTCAAACTGCATGTTGATATATCTCCTTGGACTGGGAGCATCCCTGGGAGTGACTGCACTTGCAAGATACGATAAGTTTTCTTGGCAATATGCTCTCATGTCGGCAATAGTGCTTTTTGCATATACAATGATCAGATTGTTTGTGAATGCACTTCCTGTGTCATTCATTGCCCACATAATCATACTGGCTGTCTCTTTCTACATTCCTTACGGAAACAATATTCACAAGTATATGATAGCCGGTTTTGCTTTACTTATAATGATCATAGACATGAATGACTTCTATAAGAAAAAGAATCAGTCATTCGGTGTTATACATTTTGCTTCATGTTCGGTATTCCTTGCTTTTTTTGCATATGTTGATTATGCTGCCGAAAAGGTTACCCAGCCTCCCAAACAGGGTGGACTCGGAGATGTTTCACTGGGTGCTAAGTACCACATGTTTGCCACATTTGTATGCCTTATCTGTATAGCATTCTTTGCATTTGTGCTTATAAGAGCATATGTTGCAAATGCCATTAAGCTTGCAGATAACAGTCAGATCGATGAAAATGCACCTGTTGATTACATGTATGGAAACTCCAACAGATTCATCGGCCCCATTATCGCGCTTATCATTGCTGTTATGCTTGTAATTCAGTCAAGAGCATCCGAGAACATATTTGCCGCTCTGTGGACAAATCTGTTAAAGGGGGTTGCGGGAGTTTTCAATCTCTTCTCATTTGTTCAGTCAAGCCAGGTTGAATTTGCATCTGAGACTTCAGTTGCACCTGCGGGAACAACACTTTATTATGTAGAGGTTGCTGTGGCAAGTATCATACTGGCTCTTGTGGTAGCAGCTATCGCAGCTATCATTATAAAGATCTATAAGAGCCACTGGCATAAAGATATATCTTCCGATGAAACACTTGAGTCAGCCGCAATGGTTGAAAAGAGAGAGTGGATCTACCATAAAGAGTCTAAGAAAGCTCCTCTTAATGAGACTTCTGTTACCAAGGCAGCGGAGATTCCGAATGAAATAGTAGATTATGCAGACGATGTAAAGGATGTTGCACAGGTAAAGGAAGAAGTTAATACCGAAGCAGCCGATAAGGTTGAGGAAGTTAAAGAAAACGTTCAGACCAAGGTGGAAGAAGCCAAGGCAGAAGTTGAGAAAAAAGTTGAAGAGGTTAAAGAGAACGCAGAAGAAAAAGCAGCTGATGTAACCGCCAAAGCAGAAGAAAAAGCTGAAGAGGTTAAAGAAGTTGTTGAAGAAAAAGCGGAAGCTGTAAAGGATATTGTTGAAGAAAAGGCTAAAGAAGCTCAAAATACTGTAGATAACAAGGTTGAGGAAGCACTCAAGGCAGTAGATGAGAAAAAAGAAGGCATCAAGGATGAAGTAAAGGAAAAAGCCGAAGATGTCAAAGAAGCCGTAAAAGACAAGAAAGACACAAAATCTGCTGAGGGTTCAAAAAATAACAAACATCAATCTTCAAGCTACAAAAAGAAATGATCAAAGTGATTATAAAAAGGTGAGCTGATGCTCACCTTTTTTTCTAAGAACAATTATGATTTGCATAATATGCAGGAAGGATCCGAGGATTTTACCATGGTGAAAGACTTAGGCACCCCGGGTGCTGACAGAACAAATATAGATATTAATCAGATCGGATTTATGAAAAATGCTCCTAAGACTTTTGTGGTTAAGAGCAGGGGAATATCCGATGATTTTTCGGTATATGACAAAGATAACAAAGTTGTATACAGTGGAAAGCTTTCAGCTGAGACAGATGCGCCCTATGCAGGTATAAAGGTAAGAAGGGGAGACTTCAGCGATCTTAATGAAGAGGGCTTTTATTATATAAGAGTATCTAACGGGGATGAATCTTATCCATTCTGCATAGGAAACGAGGAATATCATAATCTGTTAAAAGACGTCCTGAAGATGCTTACCAGACAAAGATGCGGAATGGAACTGGATCATTATATTGCAGGTGATGTTGCGCATCCCGCATGTCATACTTCTAAAGCACGTATTTACGGAACGGATGAGTTTAAGGATGTTTCCGGTGGCTGGCATGATGCAGGAGATTACGGAAGATATGTGGTCGCAGGAGCAACGGCTGTTGCGGATCTGCTTATGGCATATGAGGACTTTGAAAGCCTTTGGTTGGATGACGGGGTTGGAATACCTGAGAGCGGTAACGATATACCTGATATCCTCGATGAAGCAAAATATGAGCTTGACTGGATGCTTAAGATGCAGGATGAAGTTTCCGGTGGTGTTTATCATAAGGTGACATGCAGAGACTTCCCGGGATTTGTAATGCCTCAGTATGAAACGGATGAATTGGTGTTAAGCCCCATAAGTAATACCGCTTCGGCAGCTTTTGCCGCAGTTATGGCAAAGGCATCGATCATATATGATAAATATGATAAGGTTTTTAGTGAAACTGCACTCATTGCCGCAAAAAGAGCATTTGACTATGCGCTGAAGAACAGATATGACGGAGGCTTCTGCAATCCGACAGATATAGTGACCGGAGAATACGGAGATGCAAATGCCGAAGATGAGATATATTGGGCTGCTGTTGAATTGTATAAAGCCACAAGCAATTTGAATTATGTAAACTACATAAAGGATCTTTGTGGTAAAGGAATGCAGGGGTTAGGCTGGAGTGATGTGGGAACATATGCGAATATATCATACATGAGCCTGCCTGATGATAAGAAGGATGTATCCATTGTTTCCAAGATAGAAGAACAGTTTAAATATGCATTTTCATACAGACTTCAATATGCGCTTGCCGATGGGTACAGATCGGTTTTGGGCGGAGATTATATCTGGGGTTCCAATATGCTGGCTTGTAACTGCGCCAGACAGCTGCTCATAGCCGACAGATATAACAGCGACCCGAATTATAAGCGTATAGCATATGAGCAGATATCATATATACTGGGACAGAATGCCAACAATATCAGTTTTGTGACAGGCTATGGAAGTAATTATTCATCTAATCCGCATCACAGACCATATGTTGCTACAGGTTTTCTGGTACCGGGTATGGTAGTCGGTGGTCCGAACGGTGGGATACAGGATGAATGTATTGCATCCAAGAATCCGGATGCACTTCCCGCGCTTGCTTATTTGGATGATACCGATAGTTATTCCACAAATGAAATTGCTATTTATTGGAATACACCTTTTTTGTACTTATTATCTTCATATATGGTAGAATATAAGTAACAATTGTAAGGGAGCGGGTATAAGCATTATGACTAAATATGAAAAACATGGTGCATTACATGTAAACAGTAAAGGAAAACTGGTAGATCATAACAATGAAACGGTTGTTTTAAGAGGTCTTTCCACACATGGACTCGCATGGTATCCTCAGTATATCAACAGGGATTTCTTTGAGTTTATGAGTGAAAAGTGGGACATAGATATTATTCGTCTTGCCATGTATACAGCCGAAGAAAACGGATACTGTGTGGGTGATGATGCCAACAGAGAAAAACTCATCGATCTGATAGACAAGGGAGTTCGCTATGCTACCGAGGTGGGACTCTATGTAATTATTGACTGGCATATCTTGTCGGACTCAAATCCGTTGATCCATAAAGAAGATGCAAAAAAGTTCTTTGAACTGGTGGCTTCAAAGTATCATGCATATGGAAATGTCTTCTATGAGATCTGTAACGAGCCAAATGTGGACTGTACATGGAGTGATATAAAAAAATATGCTGAGGAAGTGATACCCGTCATAAGAAAGTATGATGAGTATGCTCCTGTTATCTGCGGAACACCCAGGTGGTCACAGGATGTGGATGAAGCTGCGTCAGACCCTGTGACTATCGATAAAAATGTGATATATGCATTACATTTTTATGCTGATACTCACAGAGACGAATTGAGAAATAAATTTACGGAAGCATTAAATAAAGGCCTGCCTATCTTCATTTCGGAATTTGGCTGCTGTAATGCCAACGGAAATCTGAGTAACAATTTTGAGGAAGCAGACAAATGGATAGCGCTTGCCGATTCTTTCGATGTCGGATATATCATGTGGAACATTTCGAACAGAGATGAGACCAGTGCTACATTTATCCCGACTTGTGAAAAAACTACGGGATTTGAAGAGGATGATCTGAGAGAGGCCTGCAGATGGTATCTTAAAGTATTAAGTGATCATAAATAGTGTTTTTGAAGGGTGAAGGAATGGCGAAGAATACTGATCTGATATTCGAAAAGATCATAGACACAGCTTTGGAGTGCATATTCTGGAAAGACTGTGACAGAAAGTATGTAGGTGTAAATAAAGCTTTCCTGAATTATTTCGGACTGGACAGTGAAGATGATCTTATCGGAAAAAATGATGAAGAAATGGGATGGCTTACAGATGTTGATACCTTTGTTTCGGATGAGGTGAAGGTGCTTGACGGTGAGACTGTTTATATGCGTCATGCGATACTTATCATAAAAGGTGAAAAAAGAGATATTATGATCTCGAAAGCGCCGATATATGATAATGACAAGATTGCAGGTCTTGCAGGAAGCCTTGTAGATGTTACCGAGGAAAAACGTAAAGAACGTGAGATAGAAGAACTCAGGAAAAACCTCGAAAAATCTTTGCGCAATGAGAAGAAAGAAAAAAGACGTACAGATGAGCTGATAGCAAGACTCAGACTTGAGATGAAAAATCCGCTGAGTGCCATCTATTCAATATCATATATGGACAGATATGCGACGGATCCGGACAAACTCTCTTTTGATATGAGAAGAGTGCATGCTGCCAGCAACTATCTTATGACGCTTTCTCAGGAACTTATAGATATCAGAAGTATAGAAAATGATAATCTTATCCTCGAAGAAAAAGAATGTGCTTTTGAGATGATCATCGACGGTATCGAAACTGTCATAAGACCGCTTGCTGAAGAAAAAGGACTTAAGTTTTTGGTGAGTCGTGATTATGACAGAAAAAAGAGACTTGTATGTGATCCCGGAAGAGTGCAGCAGATAGCTATCAATCTTTTGATGAATTCAATAAGGTTTACCGATGAGGGTAAGATTACCTTTGATGTAAAGGCTGAAGATACCGAAACCGACGGTAAATCTTTAAAGGTTTTCTTCAGGGTTAAAGACGATGGCTGCGGCATTGGTGAATCCTTCATTCCAAAGATATATGATGAATTTTCTCAGGAAAAGAGAAATCCAAATAAATACGGAAAGGGCACAGGACTTGGATTGACGGTTGTAAAAAGACTTGTCGAACTCTTAAACGGAAATATAGAAGTAGATTCTGAGGAGGACATGGGAACAACCTTCAGAGTAGAGTTTGAATTGTAATGGTTCATATTTAAAACATGGAATATATACTCAAATCTTCGATCGCATTAAATTTCATAAAAAAAGAAGCTATGACCGGAAGCTATAAAGGAATGCGCTACAGACTCAGCAGATCGGGTGAGGAGATCGAAGCCTGCATATGGCCCGAACCATATAATTATATCAAGACCGATGAGAAGCTTAAGCAGTATAACAGATTTGAATTGACTGAGGAAGGTAAGGATAAGGCTGTTGACTGGTTAAACAGACAGGTGGACGAACAGCATGACCTTTGGGCCGGTGCTCATATGTAATATATCAAAAAAAGAGAGGCACAGTGTGAAGAATTTAACAACACTGAAAAGCCTCTCTTTTTTTATTTCATCTTTTTAACGGCTGCCGACAGCATCAGCTTTATACGATTCAACTGATTAACTTCACTGGCACCGGGATCGTAATCTATGGCAACGATATTTGCCTCGGGATGGGTTCGTCTTATTTCCTTAATGACGCCTTTTCCGACTATATGATTCGGAAGACATCCAAACGGCTGTGTACAAACTATGTTAGGTGCACCGGAATGAATAAGTTCTATCATTTCGCCTACCAAAAACCAGCCTTCACCGGTCTGATTGCCTATAGATACATAATCCTGAGCATATTTAATGAGTGTCGAAATAGGCGGAGCCGGATCGAAATGCTTACTCTTTTTGTAGGCTTTATTTATGGGCCCGGTTAAAAACTCTATTGCATTTATTCCCAACTGAGAGAGTATAGCGCTCTTTTTGCTGGTATAGAAGTGTTCGTTTTTATAAACCTGATCATAGAAGCAGTAGAGCATGAATCCCATGAGCTCAGGTACCACGGCTTCGGCACCTTCGGCCTCCAAAAGTTCCACAAGTCTGTTATTCCCGGCGGGAGAATACTTTACAAGGATCTCGCCGACAATTCCAACACGCGGCTTTTTCAGATCCTCATGGATGGGTATCTCATCGAATTCTTTTATGATCGTCTTCATCATGTGATACATTTTGGTATAGTTGACATGCTTTGCTGTCAAAAACTCGATGCATCGTTTCTTCCAGGTCTCATGCAGCCTGTCTACACTTCCGGGCTCTATCTCATAGGGACGCATACGGTATGTAACTTTTTGGAAGATGTCACCAAATACCGCACCTACAGCTGCTTTTGATAAGAATTCCGCGTTGATCTTAAAGCCGGAGTTCGTTTCAATACCTCCCAGATTAAGGGAGATGACCGGTATATGTTCAAGACCGGCTTTTTTTAGAGCTCTTCTGATAAAACCAATGTAGTTTGTCGCACGGCAACCACCACCTGTCTGAGTAATGACAAGAGCGGTCTTATCAAGATCATATTTACCGCTGAAAAGAGCCTCCATGAGCTGACCTACAACTAATAACGAAGGATAGCACGCGTCATTATTTACATATTTAAGTCCCATGTCTATTGATGCACGGCTGTTGGTATCTAAGACTACCAAGTTATAGCCGCAGCTGGCCATGGCGGGCTCCATGATCTCAAAATGAATGGGTGACATCTGGGGAACAATGAGGGTATATCCGTCTCTTCTCATCTGTTCGGTGAATTCTACTTTTGTTATGGAGCTTGGACGGATGGTACGTTCCTT
>CACZSE010000035.1 GCA_902783735.1 uncultured Lachnospiraceae bacterium | reverse complement strand
CCCGGTGTCTCTTTATAGGCCAGAAGGACCTCCGGTCTGTGTCCCTCGATCATAAGCTCCTCATATTGCTTATCCGTCAGCGAAAATGCTTCCCGAAGATTAAAATATCTTATCTTATCGTATGGAACATCCTTGTTAAACATTTCTTTTGCAAGACCGGAAAAATGCAACGCCGTCTCACACAGACAATCATCATAATCCACGTAAATATTCATGATAGTGTTTTCCCTTAATAATACCGATTTCAGAGATCAAATTGTTTATATGAATCTATTTTACTGTTCCGGGACTCCACTGTAAATATACAGTATAATTCCTATTGCAGCCTGATGAGATCTGTTCCGACCTTTTCCGTAAACCTTATATCGTGTTCTACAATAAGCATTGTAGGTTCATATTTTTGGATCAGTTTTTCAATCTGCATTCGTGAAAATACATCAATAAAATTCATCGGTTCATCCCAGATATATAAATGTGCGGGAGTGATCAGGCTCGCTGCTATAAGCACTTTCTTCTTCTGACCTTCGGAAAAATCCTCCATTTTCTTCACGAACTGTTCACGACCGATATCCAGATGTCTTAATACCGTAAGAAGAAGCCTTTCATTTAACCCTTTGCTCTCACAAAACTCATGAAGCGTACCCCTCAGAAATGAAGTATCCTGACTCACATACGATACTTTCATTCCGGATGCTACTTCAAGGTCCCCGGATATCAATAACCCCGGATCGGGATTGCCGTCACAAGGGTTTGCCCTTTGCATGATCGCCTTCAAAACACTTGATTTCCCGCATCCGTTCTCTCCGGAAAGGATCACTCTTTTACCTCTCTTCACCTGAAAGCTTAAATCGTCAAATAATTCTTTCTCGGCGCCTTCATAACGTAATGACAGATCTTTCGCATCTATGAGCATCTCTTTATGAAACCTTAGTGGTTCTATTTTCAGATCGATAACTCTTTCAATATCCTTTAAAAGTCCTTCTTTTTCTTCTATCTCACGATCTATTCTCTGCTCATAGGATTTAACACGAGCCTGAAGCTTTTTGGTCTTCGCACCTATAAAGGATCTGGTAGCAATACTTCTGTCATGATCTTTAACAGGATCAAACCCTATTTTTGTACTCTCATTCTTATCGGCCCATCTGGCACTCCTGTCAGCTGCGGATCTCAGTTTGCTTATCTCTTTACGATGCTTTTCATTCTCCGATCGTTCAAATGCATCCTTTTTTTCCTTGTTCTCCCACCATGTCGAAAAATTGCCCGACTGTACCTCTATCGTAGATCTGTTTAATACAAGCACGTGGTCACATACTCCGTCCAGAAGATCCCTGTCATGTGAAACAAGGATAAATCCTTTTTTTGATCTAAGGTATTCTTTTACGATATCTCGAGCTTGTGTATCCAGGTGATTTGTCGGTTCGTCGATCAGCAAAAACTCATTTTCTGCCGCAAACAATACAGCCAGCATCACTCTGGTCCGTTCTCCGAAACTCAGTGTTCCAAAGGGTCTGTAAAGACACTCCGGATCCATTTTCAACTCATTCATCTGGATCAATACCTGCCAGATCTCTGTCTGCGGTTTCCATTTTTCTATAAGATCTGCGGCGTTTTCAGTCAGATCACGTTCGGAAGTTGAATAAGGAAAATAGTCAAAGCCGCTGCTTGCCCGAATGCTTCCATTGTAATCATACTTTCCCATAAACAGGTTCAAAAGCGTGGTCTTTCCTTTTCCGTTTCTGCCGATCAGTCCCAGCTTCCAGTTGGTATCAATACTGAAATTCACTTCTTTAAGTATTTCATCTGCACTTCCGTCATAGGAAAATGTCAGGTCGGTCACTTGTATCTGTGCCATATTCACATCTCCTCTCTGATATTCTTAATGACACAAAAAAATCTGCCCTCAGCCGAAAGCAGATTAAACGTACATATGAAGACCATATAATATATGCCGAAGGAAAACACCACTTCAGATGGCTTCAAAACGAATACGATAATCTAATCCGGCATACACAAACAGGTCCTTTCAGGCCATTGTTTTTTGTTCGCGTTCACCAAATCAAATTATCTAATCTTCATTTTCTCACCAACACACTATCAGTGCGCCCTTCTTTTTTCTTTTAGCTTAAGATATCACACTTTTATGGAAACTGCAATGATCAATTACTTATTTCAAGTACCGTTGATCAGATCAATATCTGATAGCCCACCTGCATCTGAGTAACCATATCACCTAGTTCTTCTCTGAGTATTCCAAATGCCCGGTCCCTGGTGCAGTGTCCTGTGCAGATAGATTCTATTCCTGTTTCCCGTATTCTTTCTGCTACGTCTTTTATCTCTTCATCAGTCTTATTAAACAGATGAAGCCCGCCGATAAGTCCATATACCTTTTTATCCGGAAACGTCTCCTTGACCTCATTGATTATATTTCCTGCTCCGCCGTGAGAACACGAATTCAGTATGACCAGGCCCTTATCTGTATCCAAAACAAGACTCTGTTCATGCGAAAAATCGTCGGGGATCAATCTGTGAGATGTTTTCCTGAACATGCGCTCTCTTTTTCCTATACTGTCAAGTCCCTTTGTTTTATGTGGGATCAGCCATACGCCTTCCATCAGTTTATGATCACCCGAAACGATCTCGATCCTGTCAGCGTATTCTGAGAGCATCTTCTTCGGAATACCTATATATTTACGGAAAAGAGTCTTTTTTTTGTAACAGTCGGCCGCCGTGTTATCTCTCACATAAAGCGTTGCTTTTGTATTATTATCCAGAAAAGCCGGTAATCCGTTTGCGTGATCATAATGAGCATGACTTAATACTGCATAATCTATATCGGTTACATCGATACCAAGTTTTTTCATATTCTCAAGGAACAGATCACTTCCCCCCGCATCCAAAAGAATCTTTTTATCTGCATACTCTACCAGAATTGAGAGTCCCCATTCACCCCGGATCTCACCGTTATCCTTATTATCAATTACAATTGTAATCCTTGTTTCCATTGTATGATCTCTCACCATATATGCTTAACACAATAGTCTGCCATACCATTTTATCACCTTTTTAAAGATTTTAAATACACCTTTTGTTCTTCTGATATCCTGTAACTCTCTACACTTTTTTGAATCGTTTTATTATGTGTCCATTTATCAAGTCTGTTATTCTCGATAAATGGCAGAACCTTTTCATACTGTTTGGCCAGAGCTGTTGCAAAATACCAGGCGATCATCATATTTACGTAATACTCTTCACTTCTAAGTTCGGCAATCATCTCAGGATATCGATCGTCATAATCATCGTCCAGGAAATGCTCCATCAGCATCCCCACGCCAAATCTCACCGTATATGTCTTATCGGATCTGATCCAAACCTTTATATGATCGAGAAGAGCCTTCTTATTTTTTTTAAATACCTTTGGAGACATCTGATCACAGGTTGCCCAGTTGTCTACATACGGCAAAAAAATCTCCAGTTCTTCCATGCATTCATCAATGTCCTTCATTGCCGAAATGATAAATGCATGCAATTGATCCTCCTCAAAATATTTATGAGGCAGTTCCTTTAAAAATCTTTTGTGATCTCCTGACTTCACTATCTCTTTTGCCATATTTCTAAGTTCGGGTGTCCTTACCCCTATTATTGTTTCGGGATCCATCGTAGGCAATATCTTTATTTGCATATCACGATACTTAAGATCCTGAAGTTCAAACAGTTTTAAACGCAGTTTATCTGTATACTCATTTTCAGTATATGTCTTTTTCATATTTTCCTTATCTCCATGTGTCAATTATCCAATTCGTCCGTACTATTGCTTCAGGTTATCTATTATCCCCTGGATGATCTCCGGATTCGGATATCCTTTACCGTCATTACCTTTCATACCATAAAGCATCGCATAGGCAAAGTTATCCGCCATACATTCCTCCGGATCAGTTACATAACCGGTATTTGTTCCAAAGACCTCATCAAAGTTT
>CACZSE010000034.1 GCA_902783735.1 uncultured Lachnospiraceae bacterium | reverse complement strand
GACTGGTAACATTCTCCTGTTTCTCGGGCAGATGATCTATTCCCGATATGAGTTCTCTGTCGAGTTTTACTATTTCGGGTTCTAACATATCGACAATTTCAAGTGTATTGATACCGGTGCCAAAGTCATCGATCGCAAGATAATTATCCATAAAATTCACGGATCGTTTCTTTTCAAGGCAATGCTCTTTTGAAAAATACGGATACTCAAGATTTTCTATGATCATGCGACTGCGTATCTCATCTCCGAAATATTCCCAGAATACATCGGCCTCTTCCTGTCTCATACATTCACACGGAAAAGAGTTAATGGCCACTCTTTCGGTATATCCTCTTAACTGATATGCCTGCATCGCACCAAAAAAAGTAGCAACTTCCATCACGTGTATCTTATCCATCTTAATGCTTTTTTCGATAAGCTCCGTGACGGTCATATCCGTAGGGCGCATCAGCGCTTCATATGCATAGACAGTCTTTCCGTCAGCCTGAAATATCGGCTGAAAAACGTAATCGATCGATAATTGTTTTAAAGCTTCTAATATATCTTTATCAAGCGGTAAATGATCGTAATAAATCATAATGAATCTCCGTAAATAGATTATGTTGCATATTATATCATAAATTGTCCGGTCTTTTTATAAAAATCGTTTTTTATGAATAATTACTGTGTCAAACAGACTTTTCCACTTCCTCGTAATACTTTTTCTTATCATCATACATGCGCTTGTCTGCAAGTTTAAGTGCAGCCAGAACTTTTTTGGTGTTATCCTCAACCGCACATCCCAGTGCCAATGACAGACCTTTGTACCTTTTACAAGCCTGTCTTATCTTTCCCATCTTTTCTTCAAGATCACTTTCTCTCACATCAGTTACGATGATGGCAAACTCATCGCCGCCGGCTCTGTATATATCATGATCTGCAAATACCGTTCTGAAGACATCCGCTGCTTTCTTCAAAAGTCTGTCGCCCGCACTGTGTCCTTCCAGATCATTTACGGTCTTTAAGCCGTTAAGATCTGCAAATATAACCCCTACAGACTGATCGCATTTTCCTTCCGCAAGTCTGTCAACATAGTTATTCATCTCATTGCGGTTCATGACTCCCGTTAGCATGTCCTTAGAGCTCATAAATCTGAGTCTGTCCAAAAGCAGATGATTTCCCAACTCCGAACCGAGAATGAAAGTTGTTACCTCCAAAGTCTCTTTTATTCTTACCGCTCTTTCCTGATCATAATTTAATGCCCAGATATATCCGAGAAGCTGATTTCCGGATTTCAGAGGGAAAAGAACGATATTATATACCTTTGCGTGCCTCAAAGATTCATACCACGCCGGATTTCTTTCCTTAACTACCCCCATATCTCTCTCATCCTTTACGATCAGGCAATTACTTCCCGCTATTGTATCGGTCCAGGATTCTGCGATATTGTAGAACTCATCATCAACATATGTCTCCATGGGTAAAAGCTTCGAACCTTCGCTGAAAGCCTCACACAAAACATCACATTGTCTTTCTATCTCATTCATGAGAAGTATACAGCAATGCTCAGCATCACACATCTTCTGTATATCTTCTATGATATGACCCATGGTCACCCTGAAATCATTTGTGCCTCTTAATTTTATACACATATCCAGTACGGAAGAAGCTAAATCCGGTGATATATTTGAAAGGTGTTCCGAGCTGGCCTCAAAATTGATCTCCATTATGTACAGGCAATAGCTGATATTCCCCTCATCTTTTCCTACAGGCATAAATGTCATATTAAACCATACATCCATCCTGTCCGGGTGAACGTACGAATGAAGACATTTCTTTTTTACCGCAGCACGGAAACAAAAATCCTCAAAGTTAAGATCTCTGGTCATATATTGGGTATACAACATATTGGGAATGAATTCCCTCGTGAGCATCTCGACACCGGGAGCCGGATTCTCTATAGAATCGATATATGCTCTGTTACCGGTAACTATGCGGATCTCACCATACCCGTTATCGATCTTTTCTACGGATACAACACATGTCATAGCACACATATTGTCAACGATGTTTTGAAAATCCATATATCCTCCATTAAGCGGCACGATCCTTCGTTTAACAAACACACTTTGGATCATATCATTAAACATATACCTTGCTATATAATATACCTTCAAGCGTAACACTTATTAAAGGCAATCAAAAAAGCCTAGCAAACACTGAATTTGCTAGGCTTTTCTATAGCAGGGGATGAGAGAATCGAACTCCCACCAAAGGTTTTGGAGACCCCTATCATACCATTTGACCAATCCCCT
>CACZSE010000033.1 GCA_902783735.1 uncultured Lachnospiraceae bacterium | reverse complement strand
TAAAAAACACGATCTTAAATATGTTTTTTATAACATCGACCCCGGTTCTCTGGCTGCAGAGCCCAAAATAACATTTGAAGAGACCGGCTGTCCCATGTATCTGTATGACAATAATCCCGTAAACGATATTGAATATCTGCTGAATAAGGACGTCATAATAGAAAAGATCCCCTACATGGTCACAAAATCCTATATTGGTGATTATGATGAAGGTAATTCCTATAACTGGGGGCAATGGAAAGAATTTAATGCCGATATGGTCACGGGTCTTTATATAAGGGCTTCCAAAATTGCGGACATGAAACCCGAGGATACTTATGATGCTCAGTGCGAACAGAATATCCTTCTTTTGGAGAAGCTGGTAAAAGACCATCCCGACACGGATTACATTTTCTTTGTGCCGCCTTATTCATTTGTATGGTGGGACAATATATACAGGGACGGCGATCTTGATGCATATATCTATAATATGAAAAAATGTGCCGACAGGCTGCTTTGTTATGACAATGCCAGATTCTTTTATTTTCTTACGGATGAAAATGTCGTGACCGATCTTAACAATTACATGGATGTTTTGCATTTTTCACCCCGGATCAACAGATACATCACCGATGAACTGGCTAAGGGCGGACATGAGATATTTAAGGAAGATACCGGCAGACTGGCTGAACAGAGCAGGGAATTTGCGGACAGGGTGGTAACCGAACTCATAGTACCCTACGAGGACATATTGAAGACTGATACCGACTATGGTGCAGCGGATGAGTAACCTTGACTATTTCGGCATAAATGTATACAATTCGATTTGAGTTTTATTAGATTTATTTAAGGAGTTAATGATGACATATATCAATCAGATTGACAATTCCATACCCGTGGCACAGCTTGCACTGGTCGTACATGAGTCGGCTGCTTCTCTTGGAAGAGATGTTGACAGATTCATAAGTGCAAAAAGGAAAAAAGACAGACAGCATTTTGTGAACAATCCGGTCATTGAGGGTTACAGCAAAGATACTTACATTGTTGATGTCAAATGTAACCGCTTCGGAACGGGAGAAGGCAAGGCGGTATTCTTAGAGTCGATCCGCGGTAAAGATGTTTTCATACTTCTTGATATTTGTAACAACAGCCTTACATATAAGATGAACGGTTTCATCAATCATATGTCTCCGGACGATCTTTATCAGGATCTGAAACGTATCATAGGAGCCATAGCGGGAAAGGCGAAAAGAGTAAATGTGATCATGCCTTTCTTATATGAAGGACGTCAGCATAAGAGAAACAGCAGGGAATCGCTTGACTGTGCATTTATGCTTGAAGAGCTCTATAAAATGGGCATAGACAATTTTATAACATTCGATGCTCACGATCCGAGGGTCGCAAACTCGATCCCTCTTAACGGTTTTGATAATTACACGCCGCCTTATCAGTTCATAAAGGCATTACTCGGATCCGAAGACGATCTTATCATCGATAAGGAGCATCTCGTGGTCATAAGTCCCGATGAGGGAGCGCTCGACAGAAGCGTTTATTTTGCAAATGTACTGGGTGTAAATACCGGTATGTTCTATAAAAGAAGAGATTACAGTACGGTCGTTAACGGAAAGAATCCGATAGTCGCACACGAATTTCTGGGCGATGACATTGACGGTAAAGACGTTATCGTCATGGACGATATGATCAGCTCGGGAGAGAGCATGATCGACACGGCAAGACAGTTAAAGCAGATGAATGCCAAGAGAGTTTTCATATGCTGCACCTTCGGACTTTTCACCAACGGATTAAAATCCTTTGATGAGGGTTATGAAAAGTGTTACTTTGATAAGGTTGTCACAACAAATCTTAATTATTTTCCGCCCGAGCTTAAGACAAAACCCTATTATATCGAGGCGGATATGAGCGGATTTTTGGCTGATGTTGTTGATTTCATGAATCATGATGTGAGCATGTCGAATGTGCATACTCCGGCTGAGAAGATACACGATGTTATAAACAAATATAACGAGCGTCAGCAGTACGATTTTGATGAGATCGGAAAGAAAGACAGTTAATGAAAAAAAACAGGCACATAGTTGCTGAGGTATTACCTGACAGCATAGCCGAAGAAATGGAGATCGAGCCGGGTGACGAAATAGTTTCGATAAACGGAGAACAGATCGAGGATATCTTCGACTTCCAGTTTTTTTGTGAAAATGAATATATCGAGGTTGGGATAAGAAAACCCTCCGGGGAGGAATGGGTGCTTGAGATCGATAAGGAAGAGGACGAGGATCTGGGTATCAGATTTGAAAACGGCCTTATGGACGATTATCATCACTGCTCCAACAAGTGCATGTTCTGCTTTATAGATCAGATGCCGCCCGGAATGAGAGATACCCTGTATTTTAAGGATGATGATGCGAGACTGTCATTTTTGCAGGGCAACTATGTCACACTCACAAACATGAGTGACAGGGATGTTGACAGGATCATAAAATATAATATGTCACCCATAAATATCTCGTTTCATACAACAAATCCGCAGCTAAGGTGTAAGATGTTAAATAACCGTTT
>CACZSE010000032.1 GCA_902783735.1 uncultured Lachnospiraceae bacterium | reverse complement strand
TAGGAGCAATTAGTTCCACACACGGTGTCAGGGGGGAGGTCAAGGTATTCCCGACCACCGATGACGCAAAAAGATACGGCAAACTGAAGGAAGTTATCATGGGGGAAGGCGACAGTGCTAAAGTCCTCCATATAGAAGGTGTAAAATATCAGAAGAACATGGTGATCGTCAAGTTTAAGGAATACGATTCCTTAAACGATGTTGAGCATCTTAATGGAAAGAAGCTATATGTTACAAGAGAAAATGCGGTAAAGCTCTCAAAAGATGAATATTTTGTGGCCGATCTGATCGGCATGAGAGTTTTAGATGAAGCTAAAGCTGTAGGCGGAGAGCTTAACGATGTCATGCAGACCGGTGCAAACGATGTTTACATCATAGATCTTGATGACGGCAGACAGCTGCTTTTGCCGGCCATAAAAGACTGCATTTTGGATGTTGACATTGAAGGCGGATTGATAAAGATACATATTCTTGATGGTTTACTGGAAGGATGATCATTTATGAATTATCATGTAATGACACTTTTCCCGGAGATGATCGAGTCGGCTGTTAACTGCAGTATACTGGGAAAAGCTATAGAGAAGCATCTTATCAGTGTAGATGCCGTAAATATCAGGGATTATACACTGGATAAACATAAAAAGGTTGATGATTATACATATGGCGGAGGAGCGGGCATGCTTATGGCACCGCAGCCGGTCTATGACTGCCATAAGGCATTGATCGATAAGATATCATCAGATAAAAAGATAAGGACGATCTATGTGACGCCTCAGGGAAAGGTGTTTGACCAGGCTCTGGCACAGGAACTCTCAAACGAGGAAGATATCATATTCTTATGCGGTCATTATGAAGGCATAGATGAGAGAGTACTGGAAGAAGTGGTCACGGATCATATATCCATCGGAGATTATGTACTTACGGGCGGAGAACTTCCGGCACTGGTCATGATGGACTGTATATCGAGACTTGTTCCCGGAGTGCTCAGCAATGAGGAATCGGCTCAGACCGAATCATTTGATGAAGGTTTGCTTGAATATCCGCAATACACACGACCCGAAGTCTGGATGGATAAACAGGTGCCGCAGGTGCTTCTTTCGGGGCATCATGCAAATATAGACAAATGGAGACGTGAGAGATCGCTTGAGCGAACAAAAAAACGAAGACCCGATCTCTATGAAAAATATGTGATGAACAACAAAAAAGAGTAGTAAAACGCAGTAAAATGGCAAAAAAGACTTGCATTACATGCAATATTATGTTATTCTACCATAGTCGCGAAAATAGATGGTCCGCTGATACTTTAGGTATATAAGAACATCCATATAATAAGGAGATTTAGATATGAACGAAATTATCAAAGCAATCGAAGACGAGCAGCTTAAAGCTGAAGTACCTGCATTTGAAGTAGGTGACACAGTAAAAGTTCACGGTAAGATCAAGGAAGGAAACAGAGAACGTATCCAGATATTTGAGGGAACCGTAATAAAGGTACAGGGTGGTTCAAACAGAGCTACATTTACGGTACGTAAGAACTCAAACGGTGTAGGTGTTGAAAAGACATGGCCTATTCACTCACCCAACGTTGAAAAAGTAGAAGTTGTAAGACGCGGTAAAGTAAGACGTGCTAAACTGTTCTACTTAAGAGACAGAGTTGGTAAGTCAGCAAAGGTTAAAGAAGTTCTCAGATAATATCAATGATATAAAAAGGGTCATGCAAATGACCCTTTTTTCTATAACGGATTATTTGCGGGTAAGCATATGTCAAACAAAAAAGGACTGAGTTTCTCAAGAAAAAGAAGAAAAGTTTCCTCTGATGTGGCTAAGGAGATCTTGAACTATCTTTTGGGGATCACCGTGGCCATAGTCATTGCTTTTTTTCTGTCATATAACTGGGGCGTAAAGACTTCTGTCATAGGTGTATCCATGGAAAACACCCTTTACAGCGGTCAGACCATACTCATAAGCAGACTTTCGTATCTGATACTTAAGCCCAGAGTTGGAGACGTCGTGGTCTTTAAGCCAAACGGCAACCAGAACACGCATTACTATGTAAAAAGGGTTGTGGCGGTGCCCGGTGATACCGTGGAATTTCGGGACGGAAGACTGTATGTAAACGGAAAACAGGAGCCGTCGGGCTTTGATAAGGTTGCCGATCCGGGCATAGTTGAGGCACCGTTGGTACTGGGCATAGATGAGTATTTTGTTTTGGGGGACAATCGTAACAACAGTGAGGATTCAAGATCGGGAAACATAGGCCCGGTCAACAAAAAGCTCATTGAGGGAAGAGCGTGGTTTAAGATGACCATGAATGACAGCTATATGGGCTTTATAGACAGATATTGAGGTTTTTATGGGTAGTGAACAGATTATAAACTGGTATCCGGGGCACATGACAAAAGCCGTTCGACAGATGAAAGAGGATATTAAGCTTATCGATCTTATAATCGAGGTTTTGGATGCCAGGATACCTCTTTCGAGCAGAAATCCCGATATAGATGAGCTCGGAAAGAACAGGTCGAGACTTGTTTTGTTAAACAAAGCCGATCTGGCCGATGAACAGATAAATAAAGAATGGATCTCATATTTTGAAGATAAGGGAATATTCTGCCTTGAGATCAACTCAAAAAATAAAAGCGGATTTGCAAAGATCCAGGAAAAGGTAAAAGAAGCCTGCAAAGAGAAGATCGAGAGAGACAAAAAAAGAGGGATCATAAACAGACCCGTAAGGGCAATGGTGGTAGGCATACCCAATGTAGGCAAATCGACATTTATAAATTCATATTCCGGTAAAGCCGCCGCCAAGACCGGAAACAAGCCCGGTGTCACAAAAGGAAAGCAGTGGATCAAATTGAATAAGCAGTTGGAACTGCTTGACACACCCGGCATATTATGGCCCAAATTTGAGGACAAACAGACAGGATTAAACCTTGCATACATAGGCTCCATCAACGATGAGATACTTGTTATGGAAGAGTTGGCATGCAATTTTATAGAACAAATGCTAAATTACTATCCTGATCGCATAAAAAAGGCGTATAATATTGAAGATGAGTGTTTAAAAGCACACGAATTACTTGAGAAGATAGCTGTTAAAAGAGGCTGCATCCTAAAGGCTTCACAGCCTGATATCAGCAAAGCGTCCAGATTGCTCTTTGATGATTTCAGGTCGGGAAAGTTTGGAAGGATCTCTTTGGAAAGGCCACAGTCTTCGGAAAGAAAAAAGGATGACTAAAAAAGAGATATTAAAAGAGATATTAAGTACAAGCCTGTATCTGTTGGGAGTATTGATAGTTACATTTCTGCTGGTCAAATTTGTTGTTCAGCGTACAGAGATACTCAGCGGATCAATGGAGCCGACCCTTGTAAAGGGAGAGAGCTATCTGGTGGATAAGATATCCTACAGATTTAAGGCCCCCGAGAGGTTTGATATCGTAACATTCAAATACAAATATAAAGAAAAGACTTACTATGTAAAAAGAGTCATAGGCATGCCGGGGGAGACGGTATTTATCGATGAATACGGCACAATATTTATAAATGACAAGCCGCTTATCGAAGAAGGCTTTGATTTCCCTACGATAGAGAATGCGGGACTGGCAGCCACCCCCATAAAGCTGGGCGATGATGAATATTTTGTTATGGGCGATAACAGAAACGACAGCCAGGATTCACGATATCCCGATGTCGGAGCCGTAAAAAGAGAACAGATATTGGGTAAGCTATGGCTTCAGATATGGCCTTTAAACAGAATAAGATTTATGGGTGACAAGTAAATGACCAAGGCACAGCAAAAGACTCTTGAAAGAGAGCAAAAGAAGGCTGAAAAGCTTAAAATAGAACTGGCAAGATGCGAAGAACTTAAAAAATATGAAAAAGAGTACGACAGCTACGGGCTCATTTGCGGTATAGATGAGGTTGGAAGAGGCCCTTTGGCCGGACCTGTGGTTGCAGGCGCAGTCATATTGCCAAAGGACTGTGACATCCTTTACATCAATGATTCAAAAAAGCTCTCGGAAAAAAAGAGAGAAGAACTCTATGATGTCATCATGCAAAAAGCGGTAGCGGTAGGGATAGGCTATGCTTCTCATGAGAGGATCGATGAGATCAATATCCTTCAGGCAACCTATGAAGCCATGAGGGAAGCTATCAGCAAATTGAGTGTTCGACCCGATATATTATTAAACGATGCGGTCACGATACCGGGGGTGGATATCAAACAGGTACCCATCATAAAGGGAGATGCAAAATCCATCTCCATAGGAGCTGCAAGCATAGTTGCCAAGGTAACCAGAGACAGGCTTATGGTTGAATATGACAGCGTATATCCGGGGTATGGGTTCGCTTCCAACAAAGGATACGGTTCCGCGGCTCATATAAAAGCGATCAAAGAGATCGGACCGTGTGAGATACACAGACAAAGCTTTATAAAGAATTTTATCTGATGAGGTTTTATGGCGATCAATCTGCTGGGAAATGCAAATATAAATAACCCTTCTCTCAACACACTCAATCCAGGGGGTGTTGATGCAAAAGCGCTGCAGCAAATGCAGCAGCTGACCGATAACAGGCAGCTCATGGCTCAGATAAAGGCACTCATGCCCGGACAGACCATAGAAGGACAGCTCGTCGAACAAAACGGAAAATCTTTACAGTTATTGTTGAACAATAACCTTCTTTTAAATACAACTTTGGAGTCTCAGGCCAATCTGACGACAGGTCAAAATATTTCATTTGAAGTAAAAAGCAATAAAGACGGACAACTGACGCTTCGTCCGTTACATATGAATGTCAGCAATCAGGCTACAGCCATGAAGGCACTTGAAAGCGCAAGTGTAAAAGTGACGGATGAGACTCTTAAGATGGTCGATTCACTCATGAAGGAAGGCATGCCGATCAATAAAGAGACGCTCCAGGCCATGAACAGAGACATGAATCTGTATCCGAATGCGGACATAAACGATATCGTACTGTTGCATAAGCTGGGGATGCCTGTCAATGAAAACAGTATTGAACAGATGCATCTTTACAATAATAACAATCAGTGGATGCTTGAAAATGTATCGACTCTTTCGCAGGATATAATGGAGTTATTTGAACAGGCAGGAAATGACAAAACTTCATTTGACAAGCTCCTGCAGGATTTGGAAGCCCTTCTTACGGATAAAGAGGATGCTCTGACTGCGGGCGAAGATCAAAAAGCGCTTTTTGATCCTTCAAAGACCGACCCTTCTTCGCAAAAGATCATCATTAGGGAAGAGGAGGCAAGGCCTCAGGATGAACAGCAGATAAATGCCAAAAATGTTTTTGATATATTAAAGAATGCCACACCGGAAAAGCTTAAAGATGCGAAATTTGCTGCAGGTTTACGCAATGCGCTTACAGAAGCGATCAGCAATAAGCTTTTGATGGAACCCGAGAAGGTTGCCGACAAGGATTATGTTAAAAACTATTATGATAAAGTGAAGGACGTTACCACCCGTATGGAGCAGATACTCGCTTCGGCAGATAAAGGTGATACGGCACTTGCAAAAGATGTATCTCAGATAAAGAACAACGTTGATTTCATGAATCAGATCAACGAGCTCTATAACTATGTTCAGCTTCCTCTTAAGATGGCCGGAGGACAGGCAAACGGCGATCTGTATGTCTATGCGAAAAAGAGAGGACATAAGGGAGGATCTGAAGACGAACCGCTTACCGCACTTTTGCATCTTTCCATGGAAGCCTTGGGAAACATGGATATATTCTTAAAGCTTCAAAATGAAAAGCTGTCAACAAAATTCTGCCTTGAGAGAGAAGAACTTATTGATTTTGTAGAGGCTCATATTGATGAATTGAACGAAAAACTTGCACTGAAGGGTTACAATACCGAAACATCCGTATCGAGACTGGAAGATAAGGACAGAAGCGTGATCGACAATATCAAGAGCGAATCGCCTCAGATAACGGTACTTAGCACACAGACATTTGATGCGAGGGCATAGACATGGCAAAAGAACAGAAAACAAAGACCGCCATCGCACTTGAATATAATCCCGATGAGGCTGCACCTAAGGTCATAGCCACAGGTAAGGGCCTGATAGCGGAAAAGATAATCGAAAAAGCAAAAGAAGCAAATGTACCGGTTCATGCTGACAGCAAGCTGGCGGGAACACTCTCGAAGTTGGAGATAGGAGATATGATACCGCCTGAGCTCTATGAGGCCGTTGCGGAAATACTCGTATTTGTGGATGCTCTCGAAAAGATAAAGAAAAAGGGCGGTTGAACAAGGTAAAAAAGGACGGATCATCCATTGGATAAAAGACGTGTGGGATCTTTCTATGAAGAGGTTGCAAAAAACTATCTTGAAAAACAGAATGTAAAGATCCTTGAAACAAATTACAGGTGCAGATCGGGAGAGGTTGATATCATCGGAAAACAGGATGACACACTCATCTTCTTTGAAGTTAAATACAGGAAAAACGATGACTACGGATCGGCCTTGTCGGCGATAGACAAAAAAAAGCAGAAAAAGATAATTGCCTGTGCAAAATATTATACTGCATTTGATCATACAGACTGCTATGTGCGCTTCGATGCCATAGGAATAGAAAAAGATAAGATCGAATGGATCAAAGATGCCTTCTGGATGAATGCATGACGCTTTGTTAATGCATCATAACGGAGGCATATTTTAAGAAATACTTAATAATTATGCTGACATTTTCTTTAGAAAAGATTGTTTGAATATTATATAGGTGAGTATAGACTGAATAAGGAGGTAACCCTTGAAAGCGAAAATACTGGTAGCGGATGATGATAAAGAGATCGTAGATGCCATAGAGATATATCTGTTACAGGAAGACTTTGAGGTCATTAAGGCATATGACGGCGAAGAAGCAATAAAGATGCTGAAAGCCAATGATGTGCATCTTATCCTTTTAGATATTATGATGCCAAAGTTAGACGGCATTCATGCTGCTATAAAGATACGTGAATATAACAGCGTACCCATTATCTTCTTGTCTGCAAAATCAGAGGATTCCGATAAGATACTGGGCTTAAATATCGGCGCCGATGACTATATCACAAAGCCGTTCAATCCGCTTGAACTCGTGGCCAGAGTCAAATCCAATCTGAGAAGATATACGACTTTGGGCAGTATAGATGCCCCCGATGAAAATGTATATACAGTAGGCGGTCTTTCGATAAATGACGATACAAAAGAAGTCACCGTGGAGGGAAACAGTGTCAAGCTTACTCCCATCGAATACAATATTCTATTACTCCTTGTAAAGAACAGAGGAAGAGTATTTTCCATTGACCAGATATATGAGAATATCTGGGAAGAAGAAGCTATCGGCGCCGACAATACCGTGGCGGTGCATATAAGACATATAAGGGAAAAGATCGAGATAAATCCCAAAGAGCCCAGATATTTAAAAGTAGTCTGGGGAGTCGGATACAAGATAGAAAAGCAGTAGAGGGGTCAGCATGAGCGAGTCGAATGAGAAAAAGAAGTTAGGAAAAGTAAAGAGGATCGTACTTATGCTTGTCAGCACGGTTCTTATTATTACCACATTTTTGTCTGTTTTTATTTTTGCGGAAGATTCAACTCTGATAGTAAATTACGGTGACTATACCATTAAGAGCTTTAAGCCGTTTTACGAAAGAGATGAGGTGCCGTACGAGAACTCGGATCTGTTTACCATGTTCTTCAATAAGAGCGTGGAAGAGATAGTCCGCATGGCTGTTATCAAGAACCAGATGGAAACAGACGGAGCATATGACTCTAAAAAGGTAGTGGATATATGCGCATATGCCAACAGGAACAGATCGGGCTATGACAAGAAGATCACGGTCCAGTACTATCTTGACGATCTTATCAATTGGGGAAACAGGGGGATAGAATATAAGACTGTTTCTTCGGCGACGCTTCCCTTTGAGACCGAAGCCGATGAAGTGACCATTGCCGTGGCGCGCTATAAGAGCGTTGAAGATAAGGATCTGATCTCGTATGCAACAAGCATGGAGGAATATGAATACCTCCTGGAAAATCTTAAAGCAACAACGTCAGCTTTGTTCTCAAACTATCAGGAATATGTCAAGTTCGGAGATAAGTACGGGGTTGGAAAGAGCAATATGCTCTACTGCGTTCAGATGTACAATGACGGTAAGCTCGTAAGATTTACCAACATGGAGGTCATCAGCAGTAAGCATACCGTGGATGAGATCACGGGTCTGTTTAAGAAACAGAGCAAATATCTTTACTTTAATCCGGATAAGATGACGATGGTCAGCAATACGGATCTGGATGCCATGAAGATGCAGGGCATTATCAACGAATACAGTTATGCATTTACGGACAATTCAAGGATCTGGATCGGGTTTGACAATATGTACCTCGCCGAAGACGGATTTGCAAAAGCGAAGAGATATTATGATAACAAATCGGCAAATTCGAACGGCATCCTGCTCATTGCGGTAGCGTGGATCTCATTTTTCGCATATTTAAGTCTGTTTGTTTACCTGATCATAAAGGAGAACGGTTCAAAGAAGATAGATTCCATGCCGATAGAGTTTCTGATCGTGCTGGCTTTCGGCATAATCCTCATGGATATCCTTATCGGTGTTTACATGATAAAGTTTTTGATGAACAATCTTTTCGGCGGTCTGCTCGTATATATAGCCATAGCCGGAGCAACGATTGTTCTCAACCATACATTCATGCCGATGGTTCTTTGTTTTGTCAGAAAGTTTAAATCAAAGAATATCTGGGAGAACAGCTGTATCAAATGGCTTGTTCAGACTGTCAGAAAAGGCACGATGGAGGCATATGATAACGGTCATGCCATTGTAAGGACATGGATACCCTATATCATATTTTTACTCATCAATCTTGTTCTGGTGATACTTTCTCCCATAGGTCTCATTGTTGCCTTTGCTTTGGATATCGTTGTTGGCGTTTATATGTACAGAAATAATAAAGAACGTCAGGAGATAGTAAAGAGCATAAATATAATCAGTGAATCCGATATAAAGCATCAGATGGATACATCCCACATGCACGGAGACAATCTGGAACTGGCAAATGCCGTAAATAACATAGGGGACGGGATACGTAAGGCCGTGGAAACATCCATGAAGGATGAGAAGCTGAAGGCAGACCTTATAACAAATGTTTCCCATGATATAAAGACACCTCTGACTTCGATCATAAACTATGTCGATCTTCTTAAGAGGGAGAACATTCAGGACGAGAAGATAAGCGGATACATAAGTATACTTGACCAAAAAAGTCAACGCCTCAAGCAGCTTACGGACGATCTTGTGGAGGCATCAAAGATAAGTTCCGGAAACATTGTTTTGGATTTTGAGAAGATAAATATTGTTGAACTCATAAACCAGTCAATAGGTGAATATGAGGATAAATTTGCCGAGCATGGATTAAAATGCAGATTTACTCCGCCTCCGAACCCCATATATATCAGTGCCGACAGCAAGAGTATGTTCAGGATCATAGAGAATCTCTACAACAATATTTATAAATATGCTCTTCAGGGGACAAGAGTATATATAGACATCGAAGAGTTTGGCGTGGAGGGAGCGCAGAGAGTTCAGCTTTCGGTTAAGAACATCTCCGAGAGTCAGTTGAATATGTCGGCATCGGAGCTTATAGAGAGATTTAAACAGGGTGATGAGTCCAGACAGACGGAAGGTTCGGGACTCGGCCTGTCAATAACAAAAAGCCTGACGGAAGCCATGAACGGACAGTTTGACATTTTCCTCGACGGCGATCTGTTCAAGGTGATACTGACATTCCAGTGTATAGTCTGATTTGTCATATCTATCGGGTATATGCTATAATGTTTTACTATGATGGACAGGGAAAAGAGACGAAATCTCATACGTAAGATAGTCAGGTTCTGGTTCAAGCATGAACTTGCTATCGCTATTGGTCTGGTACTGGTCTTTATCTCGACGATGATAACTGTTCTGTATGTTTGTTTTTCGGGCTTTGAAAAACCAAAGAAAACAGAACCTGAACAGGGTAAGGAATATGCCGGTATATTTGATACCGACAATAAAGGACAGATCGTAAGGCAGCCCCGAAAAAACAGAAACATATCATCGGTTACAACGTCAGGTGAAGAGGTTCTTGAAGAAGAATATCAGACGATCCTCGAATATAACGCGGATACCAAACCCGGCTACATGAATAACTGTATCTTCCTGGGAGATTCCCGTACGGTTGCCATGGTCAGCTACGGGTTTGTTTCTGATGAAAATGTTCTTGCCAAGGTCGGAATAAGTCATACGGGTGTATTGTCTTCGACCTTTATGCAAAACTGCGGTAAGCAGTACACTGTAGAATCATATCTTAAGTCTCATAAGGCACCGGTCATTTATATCAATTACGGTGTCAACGGCATGAACGGTATTTCCGAAGAAAAATATGAAAAAACATATAAGGAAGTAGTTGAGAAGATCATGGACCTTGCTCCCGAAAGCGAGATAGTCCTTATGGCCATATGGCCTGTTGACGATAACGGAGCATACAGAGGGTCCGTTAAAAATGAGTGGATCGACAAGTACAATGAGTTCTTAAAGACTCTTGCCGAATATGAAGGGATCTTCTATCTGGATGTAGACAAGACTCTTAAGGGCAGTGACGGACAGATAAAGGGAGAGTATGATGCGGGCGACGGTCTGCATTACAGAGCATGTGCGTATACCGCCATATTGGAATATATCATTCATCATCCCGTTAAGGGTATTCCCGATGACGGTGAATTTGTGGTCAAATATGTAAAGCCTACCGGAGACTTTAAAAAGATGATGAAAGAGACCACATCCCTGCCTGCAAACGTTCAGGTGGTGGAACCCGAACCTGTTGAACAGGAACAGACAGACGAGGAGGCACTCATCACACCTTCGCCCACGGTAAAACAGGAGCAGAAAGAAGAGGTACCGACTCCTACCGCGAAGCCCTCACCTACGGTGACAAAACCGCCGGAGAATGAAGAGCCCGATAAGACGGTAACACCTGATGTAAAGCCGACACCGACGCCGGCGCCCGAACCGGAGCCGACACCGGAGCCTGAGCCGACGGTAGAACCGACTAAAGAACCCGAACCGACACCGACTCCCGCAGAAGAGCCGACAGTCGAACCAAAGCCTGCAGAACCGACTCCGGAGGCTGAAGAAGTAAAACCGGATAACCCCGATCAGACGGAGTGATCGCATGACCGGTCAATGTATTAAGGAATTCAGATAATATGCTTTTTAATTCTTACATTTTTATATTTTTATTCCTGCCCCTTACATTGATCGGGTGGTACGGACTCAATAAAATGCATGCTTATAAAACCGCAATGGCATTTCTTACGGGGATGTCTTTGTGGTTTTACGGATATTTCAATACTTATTATCTTTTGATCATCATATCAAGCATTGCGGTCAATTACATGTTAAGTGCGGTGCTTGACCATATATCGAAGCAGAAAGTTAAAAAGATCTGGCTTCTTTTCGGTATAATCTTTAACCTTGGCATATTATTCTATTTCAAATATTTCGATTTTTTCATAAGCAATGTGAATACGATCTTTAAGACAGGATTTACCCAAAGGAATATACTGTTACCTTTGGGTATAAGTTTCTTTACTTTTCAACAGCTGTCATATGTAATAGACAGATACCGGGGGAATGCCGTTCACTATGATATCCTGGATTATGCCGCATTTGTCACCTTTTTTCCTCAGCTCATCGCAGGTCCTATAGTTCTTCACGACGAGATATTACCTCAGTTTAATGATAAGGATAACAGGGTTTTCAACACGGACAATTTCGCAAAGGGCTTATGGATATTCAGCATAGGTCTCGGGAAAAAAGTATTGCTGGCCGACGTACTGGCACATGTCGTGAACTACGGATTTGATAATTGTATCTATCTTGATTCCCTTTCAACCTTCGTAACAGGTCTTATATATGCATTTGAACTGTACTTTGACTTCAGCGGTTACAGTGACATGGCTGTAGGGTTAGGGCTCATGTTCAATATAAAGATAGTAAGAAACTTTGATTCTCCCTATAAAGCGTGCAGCATGAAACAGCTCTGGCAGGGATGGCATATCACGCTTTCCAGATTCTTTATAAAGTATGTATATATTCCCATGGGCGGAAGCAGGAAAGGAAAGCCGCGTGCACTGTTTAACGTATTCTTTATATTCATGCTGAGCGGACTGTGGCACGGAGCTGCATGGACCTTTGTGGTATGGGGAGTCATTCAGGGGCTGGCTTTAGTCTGGGATAATCTGTACATCATAGGTGTTAAGGGTGAGGATCCCAAAGGTGAACCGAAGATAGGCATACCGAAGCTGCTCGGACAGATCATAACCTTCAACTTCTTTTTGGCGACCCTTTTTGTTTTCAGGGCAAACAGCTTAAGTGATGCCGCACTTATGTTTAAGAATATGTTCTCTTTTGAATATACCGGAAGCATTTCACGCTTGCTCCCGTACATGGACGTTCCGGAGTTTTATCTGATAAAACAGGTAATTAACATGAAAGCGCCCCAGATATTAAATGCGGCTTATGCCGTCATAATGGTTTTGATGATATTGCTCTCAATATTCATAATAGCTTCAAAAAATGCATATACCACCATGGAGAAGAAGATCACTCCCGGCAAATGGGCGCTGGCAGCATTTGTATTCGGATGGTCCGTGATCTCATTTTCACAGGTGAGCACCTTTATATACTTCAATTTTTAGGGTAGGACATGGAATACAAAAGATATCTTAAAAATTTCATATGCGCGGTCCTTATATTCTTTGTCATCTGCATGGCAACGGTTGCTGTGATCGATCCGTTTTTTCATTATCACAGACCGTTATTCGGACTTAAAGCCGTACTTACCGATAAAGAGTATCAATGTATAGGGACCATTAAAAATTTTGATTACGACAGTCTGATAGTCGGATCTTCGGTATGTGAGAATTACAACGATCACTGGTTTGATGAGAAGTTCTCGGTGAAGGCCATCAAGGCGGTCCGTTCCTACGG
>CACZSE010000031.1 GCA_902783735.1 uncultured Lachnospiraceae bacterium | reverse complement strand
TATTATGTTACATCGGTTTTGCTTAACTGGGGAATCTGTTCAGCGGCGGGAGCCATCTGCAGAGGAACGGGAAAGCTTGAATATTACGTCGACATGACATATGCATACAATTACATTTTCGTTCTCTTCAGTTCGGTCGCATTTTTCTATGTCTGGAAATATGTTTCGATCGAAGAAGGGCTGTTCTCGCGGATCGTATGTGCAGTTGCGCCTCTTACCTTCGGGGTATATCTGCTTCACGAAAATATCGGTTTAAGACTTATTTGGCCTTACATTTTGGGGGCTCACACATCGGAACTGTTTATTGTCAGCCTGTGCAGGATGATATTGGCAGTAGTTGCCGTTTTTGTTATAGGATGCATTGTGGATTATATCCGCACTGTGATATTTACTTTGGTTGAGAGGGCTTTTAAGAAGAAAAATGCTTAAAGCTATACGCAGATCATATGACAGACACAAAAGAATAATAGAATGTCTGATATATCCTCTGGCATTGCTGGTACTGCCATTGTTGAATTACAACTGCGGAGTTGATGTTTCGGACAGTACGTACAGTCTTGGGAATTATATGTTTGCGGACAGACTGAACGGAATGTGGGTAGTATCTACATATCTGTCCAATAAGATCGGTGCGATCATTTTAAAACTTCCCGGAGCGGACAGCCTTCGCTTTTCCAATATATATACCGGACTTATACTTTCGACAATAGCGCTCATAGTATATTTTTTCCTAAAGGATGAATTCGACGGTCGATATGTTTTCCTCGCAGAATTTGCTGCGGTCTGTTTTTGCTGGATTCCTACGGGCATATTGTATAACTATCTCTCATACCTGTTTATGGTAGTGGGAGCTTTACTTTTGTATAGGGGTATTGTAAGAGATAACCTAAAATATCTTATTTCGGCAGGTGTAGTTCTCGGACTTAACATATTTGTAAGGATTCCGAACATCACTCAGACTGCCTTTATAGCAGTACTGTGGGTATATTGTATTATCTATAAAAAGAATGCCTTAAAGAGTACATTATCATGCATATGCGGGTATTTGATCGGAGCGGCAGCAGGACTTTTGATGGTTATCATTGAATACGGACTTAACGGATTGATCGATGCGGTTTTGGGACTTAAGTCAATAACCGAAACGGATTCGACATATACGCCGTTAGCTATGATCATCGGAACACTTCACGATTATATAAGAAGTGCTAAATGGATATTCATCATCGTTGCCGTATGTGTCTTCGGAATGGTGATGTTTTCACTTTCAGACAGATTATGCGCAAAGTCTTTATTAAAAAAGCCGGACGGCTTCCTGAACAAAAGAACCGTAAGGATCATTTGTATTTTGATATATTTTGCGATCATAACGGTTATGATACGATTCTTCTGGGGCAGAGGAATGTTCAGCTTCAGATATTATGAAGATTATACAAGCATGTATGAGTGGGGAATGGTCGCATTATACATGAGCATTGTGGCGGATATCTGCATTTTGATAAATGCTTGTAAGAATACTGAGGTATCTGATCGAAAGAAATATTCCGATAATCAAAAGAGTGTTACACTGGCAATGATCTCATTGGTGGTCATTTTCATAGCCCCTCTCGGAAGCAATAATCATACCTATCAGAATCTGAATAATCTGTTTCTGGTATTGCCTTGCACCTTTATATCATGTTTTGGATTTATTAACAGCCATTACGGTAAAGAAAAGTATTTACCGGACAAGAATAAAGAAACTTCAAGGAGGATCTTGGGTGACGGACCGGATCTTCTCCCTGTTTCTCTTATGCTGTTTATTCTCTTAACAGTGATCATGATACAAAGCTTTGGGTTTCATTACAGCTTCGTCTTCAGAGACGGTATGAGAGGAGAGCCGAGGGATTATTATATTGATGCTCCGAAGTCTTTAAAAGGCATGTATACAAACAGAGAAAATGCCGAAGAGATAACCGGGGTCCTTAAGCTTATAGAAAAAGAAAAGCCCGATGAATTGATCCTGTATGGCAATTGCCCGGGATTTGTATATCTGACAGGCATTCCTTCTGCCATGTCCTCATCGTGGTCGGACCTGGATTCAAATTCATTAAGTCTGATCGAAGAAGACCTGAAGGTTATAAAAGACAATATAAATAAGTCGGACAGTTATCACCTGATGGCGATCGTACGAGAGGAAGAGCCGATATCTGATGCATATATTCAAAAAAAGGATAAGATACTGGGATTCTTAAAAGATGAGGGATTTACCACAGTATTAACAGACGGAGTATTTACTGTTTATGAAAAGTAAGCATTCGGATTCAGGATACAGAATGAATATATCGATAATAGCTATGTGCGTTCTTGCTTTTCTGTTCGCTCCGATAGAAATGTTTTTGATGATCAAAGAAGATACATGGTTTTCTGCTTCCGATATCATCGGTTATCTTGCGATATTTTTTATCGCGGCGGTTGTTGCAGGTGTTGTTGCGGATATTTTGATGCAAAGACTGATCCCGAAAATATGGAACAGAGTTGTGTTTATCCTGTTCTGCCTTGCGTTGGCATTTTATATACAGGGAAACTTTATTAAGAGCGATTACGGTGTTTTAAACGGAAAAGAAATAGACTGGTCATTGTACAGAACGGACGGTTATATTTCGATAGCTTTATTTTCGGTATTATTGGCTGTCGGTATTTATCTGGTGATCAGATTTGACATAGAAAAGATCAGACGGGTTGAAAATATCATCGCTGTTTGTATGGTCCTTCTGATGGCACAAACACTTTTAGTGGCTTCGATACGTTACGGAGGGTTTGACCATAAGACAGAGACAATATGTACCACTAAGGGAGAATGGGACTACTCACGGAATGAAAACTTTGTGATCATAGTTTTAGACAGCTTTGACAGCAGGATGTTAGAGTCGCTCTTAAACAGTGAACATGCCGAGGAGATACGTACAAAGCTGAGTGACTTTGTGTTCTGCGATAATACGGTCTCTCTTTATGCCATGACGGATTATTCTCTTTTACAGATACTGACCGGAAAGGAATACCTGTGTGAGAAAGGCTATGACGAGTTTTGCGATGATGCATATGCGGGATCGTTTCTTTTAAAGGAACTTGAGTCCCGTGATTACAATGTAGGCATCTATGCGGCCAATGCCATCGCGTCGGATACAAAGTATGCGAAGAACTGGTACAGAGTAAGATACGGAGTGGATTCGCATTCGAAACTTTTGATGTATATGTACAGATTTGTCGGCTTCAGATACCTGCCTTTTCACTTGAAAAAATTTTGCTGGTTCTATCCCGATGAGATGGAACCGCTAAAGGTGATCCATTATATGGATGATGACGGAGAAGAGGTTTCACAAATACCATTTGACTGGGCCAATTATATTTTTAACGATGAACTGAAAAACATTAAGTCAAATGAGGAGAAGAAATGTTTTTATCTCTATCATCTTAAGGGAACGCATCCCATAAGGGACTATACCAGAGACTTTGTTCACAGCGATGAGGAAGTAGACTTTGAAGAAGTGGCCATGGGATGCATAGATATGCTCGGAAGGTATATGGAGAAGCTGAAACAGGAGGGAGTATATGACAATACTACTGTTTTGGTAATGGCAGATCACGGTGAATCTCTTTACGGCAATGAAGAGAACGGATACAGAAATTCTCCTCTGCTCTTATATAAAGGTGCAAATGAACATGGAGGATTTGAGATATCCGATGAACCGTGTACATTTGAGAACTTCGATAAACTATATGAAAAGATATTAAAAGAAAATGTGACAAATGGGGAGGCTGTAAATATCCTCTCCAAAGATCAAAGATACACATATAACATTATCTGGGCGGATCATTCGACTATCGCTCACAGCAGTGTGGGAGGATTTCAAAAGATCATGCTTAACGGAAGATCGTCTGACGTAAATGCTTATTCACCCACTGACGAAAAGCATTTACTCGAGTGAGGCACTTATGGAAAAGATCACTGGTATTTCGGGAGTCCCGGATTACGAAAAATATGAATATCAGACAAAAAGAAGAGATTACTGCCTACTTATACCCATCATTAATGAAGGTGAACGCATCAAAAAGCAGTTACAGAGAGCCGAGAGGTTCAGCGTATCCGATCTGGTGGATATCATTATCTGCGATGGCGGTTCTGATGACGGAAGTACCGAAGAAGAGGCACTAAAGAGTCTAAATGTAAATACCCTGCTTGTGAAAAAAGGCCCCGGGAAACAGGGAGCTCAGCTTCGCATGGGGATACACTATGCACTTGAAAGAGGCTATGAGGGTATACTTACGATCGATGGTAACAACAAGGACAGTATCGAGCATGTAAAAAGGTTTATCGACAAACTTAAAGAAGGCTATGACTATGTGCAGGGATCAAGATTTATTGAAGGAGGTCATGGTATCCGGACCCCTTTTATCAGAAATGTTTCGGTAAGATTTATTCATGCGCCGGTCATCTCACTTACAGCCGGACACAGATTTACAGATACTACCAACAATTACAGGGCATACTCAAGAAGATATCTTACTCATGAAGAGGTTAAGCCGCTTCGTGATGTATTTACGACTTACGAGCTGCTTGCATATCTTTCGACAAGAGCGACTCGTATCGGCTTAAAGGCCTGCGAGGTTCCTGTGGACAGAGTCTATCCGAAAGAGGGAAAGACACCGACCAAGATCTCAGCGGTCAGGGGCAACGGTAATCTTATGAAAATACTTATATACAATGCATTTGGCAGGTATGATCCATGAATAAGAATGAAGAAAAAGATGTATCGGCCGAAAAGTTCACACTGATATCAAAAGAGGTTCTGGTACCCGTACTTTTATTTTCATTCATGCTGGCAATATATGCTCCGCTTGATATATACCTTTCAAATAAAGGGTATTTTTTCTTTCCGGGGACCAATATGCTTGGAACCATGACCGTCTGCTTTATTGCC
>CACZSE010000030.1 GCA_902783735.1 uncultured Lachnospiraceae bacterium | reverse complement strand
TTTCTTTTATTTCCTCTGACGCTTGCGCAATACTTTTCGTTATCTCATCAAAATCCGATATTATCGTATCAGTTTTGATCAAACTGTCTTCAAGGCAATCCAGAGCATCCCTCTTTATCTGCTCTTCAAATTCCTCTAAAGAAGTCTTTGCTTTTTCCGCATCCAGATTGCATCTGTTTTTCTCTTCGGTTAAATGCTCCTGTTTCTCCTGCAGTTTTTTAAACTCATCTTCCAAAATAACACTCTCGGAAAGTCCTGCGGGCTTGGGGTGATGGATCGAACCGCAGACCGGACATTCCTTACCTTCGACAAGACCTGCCGCCAGTAATCCGGCTCTGTTGGCATTCATTATCTTTTCCGCATTAAGACATTCAATACAAGCTTTCTCATACTCAGCGAAAGCGGTTTTGAATCGTTTTTGCAAAGCACTCAGCTCATCCTGCTTTTTCTTTCGCAGGGGAAGCTTGTCTTCAGTGATGCTGAGTATATCTCTTAAAAGAGCATCTGTCTTTTCGTCTTCAGCTTTAACACGCTCAAGCATCTTTGGACTGTCTTTGAGTTTATTCTTTTTTTCCTGCAAAAGTTCTATGCGCTTTTTCAATTCCTCCTGTGCTGCTTTCAGTTTTGCATCAGCCTGTTTTACTTTTTCTTCACAGGATTCCCTGCTGATCTTCTTTTGTGAAATGATCTTTTTTACTTCAGCAACTTCTTTTTGTTTTTCAATCCAGCCCATATAGTGAGGATATACTTCGTGTGTGGCCGTTTTGTTTTTTTTGAGTCTGATATCCAAAGCATCTATATCTGCTTTCTTTGCTTCCAGAGCCTCTTTTTCTTTCTTTAGATCTTCATATCTTTCTATGGCTCTGTTGTTTGACTCGGCAACAGCAAGGGTATTTTTGTTTCTTTCCAGTTCCTTCTCTTCTTTTTGAAGCTCTTTATATATAACTTTGTAACGTTCCTTGTCTGAGTTTATGACTGCCTCGATCACTTTTAAAAATTCGCCGGCATTCCATGCACTTTTGGAACCGGTCGCACGCGAACGTAGTTCCTCGTATTCTTCTGCGATCTCTTCATCGTCATTTCCTGTTTCAACATCATTAAAATACTGTATGATGCTCGACTCATAAGCAACCTTTTGCTTATAGTACTCATCCATGCGATCCTTCAGACGAAACTCGATATTCTTGTAAGCACCTGTCATAAATATGGTCCTTAGTATCTGAGTCCTTTCTTCGGTCTTTGCATTTAACAGCTTCCAGAATTCTCCCTGGGCTATCATGGCGATCTGCTTAAACTGATCGTTATCGATATGCAAAAGTTCCCTTATTGCGTTGTTGACCTGAATAACTCCTTCTACCGGTGCCTTTCCCTCCGTATAAAGTATTGCCTTTTCTTTTTCGGATATCATTCCTTCACCACGCAGTTTTTTTCTTTCATATGCAGGGTATCTCTTTACATGATATTTGACCGACTGATGAGAGAAATAGAAATCCACATAGCTTTCAGTCTCATCGGACGCATATTCACTTCTTAGGTTCTTCGTATCTCTGTAAGAGCCGCTGGTGGTTCCGTAAAGAGCAAAGCTTATGGCATCAAATATGGTAGTTTTTCCCGCTCCCGTATCACCGCAGATCAAAAACAGACCTCTGTCCTCAAACTGCTCAAAATCGATCTGAGGCATGGTTGTCGCATATGGTCCAAATGCACTTAATATAAGCTTAATCGGTTTCATCTGCTATGCCCACCTCCCTTGCAGCTGTCTTCATGATAGCAAGTTCTTCTTCACTGATCTCACACCCATACATAAGTCTGTAAAACTCACTTATAAGTTCTGAGAATGATTTATTTCCGGCAATGTCGGAAATATCGACCTGTTCAACCTGTCTTGAATGCGAATTGTCGTAATCGATCTTTACGGTATTTGGATAAACCTGTTGGAATATGCCCATCACATCGCTTATGGTCTCCTCATCCGTCAGCGTTGCATATATAAGATCATCAGTATCGGATATATTTTTCTTATCCAGCAGAACTTCCATCTTTCCTTTTATATGTCTCAGATCACGCTTCGGTCTTAAAGGGACCTTCTTAACTTCGACCTCTTTATTCATAACGGTTATGACAGGGACCGATTTGTCATCGTTCACTTCGCTCAACGAGTATTTTAAAGGTGAGCCGGAATACCTTATCGTCTCTCTGTATATTTTCTGCGGTGAATGTATGTGACCGAGAGCAACATAATCAAAGATATCGAAGCAGTCATAACCGATCTTCTCGACAAGTCCCACACTCTGTGTTCCTACACCTTCGGAACCGGCCAGGTGCGGATCCTCGCTTTTCCCGGCCACAAACTGATGAGCCACAAGGATGTTACATTCTTTTTCATCAATGTCTGTGTGCTTTATTATAGCTCTGACAGCATCATCGTAAGTTTCTATTTTTTCATCTTCATAGAAATGCTTTACCTGCGAAGCCTTTACAAACGGCAAAAGAAAGACATTGACCTTTTCACCGTTTCCTTCACAGACATATTTGTGCATATGGCCGTCGAATTTGGAGGATATAAATATATCATTGCTTTCAAAAAGCCTGCTGCCGAAATTCAGTCTGTCGTCGGAGTCATGATTTCCGCTTATCATATATGTTTTGATCTTATTTGATGCAAGACTGCTCAAAAAATCATCCAGAAGCTCGGTAGCGGCCTCACTCGGTACCGATCTGTCATAGACATCTCCTGCTATGAGCACAGCATCTGCCGACTCCTTTTTTATGATCTCAAGTATGCTTTCCAAAATGTATTTCTGATCCGGGATAAGATCAAAATCCCCCAGAGTCTTTCCAAGATGAAGATCCCCCAAATGTAAAAACTTCATGTTTTCCTCCTTTGATCATGTTTTTAGTACAGTGTTATTATGCCATCAAGATCATCCTGTTAAGAGTATTGAGTACATTCTTTTTATCAGCACACCACTTTGGTTCTATCAGAAGATTCTTGGGACCGTCACCCGTCATTCTGTGTATAACGGTATTATGATCCAATATCTTTAAGCATTCGATCAAAAGAGTTCCGTACTCCTCCAGAGTCATTATCTCAAACGGATCTTCTTTATATTCTTTTGCGAGCGCTGTATTCTTCAATATCTGCAGCATGTGTATCTTTATACCGTCCAGAACCGGATCAAGGTTTGCAAGGTGACGGACAGTGTTTAACATGTCTTCTTTTGTTTCTCCCGGAAGCCCCAGTATCACATGTGCGATCACGTCTATATCTATCTCTTTTAAAGCTTTATAGGTGCGGTCAAATACGCTCAGAGGATACCCTCTGTTTATTCTCCCTGCGGTTATATCATTTGCTGTCTGTAACCCCAGTTCAACCCAGACCGGTTTTATACTGTTCAGTTCTTTCAGCATGTCGAGCATATCATCTCCAAGACAATCCGGTCTGGTACCGATATCGAGTATCACTATTTCTTCACGCGATATCGCACGCATATACAATTCTTTTAAACGATGAGGATCACCATAGGTATTTGTATAAGACTGAAAATAGGCAATAAACTTTTTTGCATCGGTCTTTTTACTTATGAGTTTTTTTGCTTCCATTATCTGAAGGTCAAGATCTATCGGCTCGGAACCAAATTCTCCCGATCCGCCTTCAGAACAAAAAATGCATCCTCCAAACCCTTTTGTCCCATCTCTGTTAGGACAGGTGCAACCCGATGAAAGTGATAATCGATATACTTTTTCACCGTAATTTTTCTTTAACATTTCGGAGACTGTCATTATCTTCATTGCTGTTTCCTTTTATACATATAAAAATGCTTTGATGGATGAAATGATCGACAATGTTAAAAAGATGTGAATGAAAATGCGGGCAATGCACCTCAATTTGATGACATCACCCTGCCGGCACTTAACAGAAAAGAATGGTCAGACGGTAAAGGATTAAGATGTCTCACCGTCCTCCCAGACAACAATATTCTTACCGTGTTGTTTTCCGTAATACATGCGCTCATCTGCAACCTTTATGATCTCCTCGGGTTCCGAATATTTATCGGTATATTCCTCGAGACCGATGGTAAGTGTCGAAGGTATGCGCTTATTGTAAAAGATAGTAGGATTTGATTCTACATGTTTTCTTATATATTCCATTTTCTTTTTTGCAACGGCAAAATCATAATCTCTCATAAGGATGATAAATTCTTCACCACCCCACCTGCATATCTCACATCCGCTCATTTCCTTTTGAAGCATTCGTGAAACATGTCTCAATACTTCATCACCGCCATCGTGACCGTAAGAATCGTTTACCCGCTTGAAATTGTCCAGATCGCAAAAGGCTACGCAAAAGTTCCTCTTTTCCCGCATAAGATTTCCGACCAGAGGAATGAATCCGCGCCTGTTTAAAAGACTGGTGAGCGCATCTTCCTTCGCATCCACGCTGAGCTGCTCATTTTTCTGTTCAAGCGTGTTAACTTCAGACTCACTGGATGAAACATAGAGTACATTATAAAAGATTATCGAGAAAAACATTACAAATGCGGAAAACAGTAACAGGATGGTGTATATTGAGGGCTCTAACTTATATACAACCTTCGACCCCTTATAAAAAATATACAGGAATGTAAATTCCGAAAAGATCAGTATCATGACTATGACCATGATCCATCTTTTCGCACCTTTAAACAGAAAAAAGCCGAAATAAAGCATGATGGGTACTATTGAAAAAAGGAAACAAAACGATCCGCTTTCCCACCCGAGATAATAGACAGATGTAAACGCGTATATGCTCACTTCCAAAAAGATACTCAGATAAACCGGAAAAAACTGTCCCGCCTTACATAAAAGTACACAGAACAGATATATCGTAACGCTTAAGATATTGAAATATACGAGAGGCTGTACATGCGCATATAACATAACAGATAACAGAACAGCGTGAACAAGGCCCATAATAGCCACTGTGAACATGAAGCTGTTATGAACAATAAAATGTATGGCATTTTCTAACACATTTTTATTCTTCAATATGTATTGCCTCTCTTTTGATCCCCCTGTGATAACAGTATACAACAAAAAAGTCGTTTCGACATTATCATAATACTGAAACTTCAGCATATTTTAAGAAAGAGTCATCTGCTCACAGCCACTTCTTTCTCTTAAAGAAAAGCAGACTTCCCAATGCAACAGCTATGCTTACTGCGAAAACAAGCGGGTAACTCCATTTGTATTCAAGTTCAGGCATATATTTAAAGTTCATTCCGTACCAGCCCACGATCAGCGTAAGCGGCATAAAGATCGTAGTTACTACCGTAAGGACTGTCATTATACGGTTTTGCTTAACATCAAGCTGGGATTTGTGCATATCCCTGATCTGCATCGTGTAATCGCGAAGAGAGGTTGACCGATCCTGCAGCCTTGCAATTCTGTTTAAGAAAAGCCTGAAATATCGAAGGTTTTCGGCCGTGAAAAAGTTGTTTTCATTTTCCTCAAACTCCTGACCAAGGTCTGTCAGCTGTTCATAGTGTATGAGCAGGTCACGGATGTCGCCTCGTATCTCATTGACACGTCCTGCTTCAAAGCCTTCATCTTCATTCACTATAGTCTGTTCCATTGCATCCAGCTCCCGCTCATATTTTTCCATGAGCCGCAGATCGTCCTTGATGATCTGGTCGAGAAAATCGTACAGGAAACGCTCAAGGCACGGGAACCGCCATTTTCTGGTTTTTTGTATGTTTCTGACTATCTTCTCTGCCTCGCCCGTATCATCAATAAAAACAACTCCTTTTTCATCCAGAGCAAATGCAAAGGTGCTCTCTTTGGAAAGATCTGTTCTGTCCGGTATCGAAAATGTACCTGTCAGAGAATCATAGTTTACTTCAACCATAGTTGTAAATATCTCACTCATGTCAGGTTCGATATCCATTCCCATATCGAAGATCTCTTTTTTATTTTTCCATTCTTCAGTTGAAAGGATCGCAACATACTGCTCCTTAGCTTGCTTTAACTTGTTTTCCTTAACTTCTTCAAGTACTCCCCTGATCAGAAAATACATCTTTCGTACCTCCCAAATGCTTTTTTATCTCTTTCTTCCAACCAATTTATTTAAAAAACGAAGCAGGCACGCAACTGCCCAATCCAGTACGATCACAAAAAGGAATATAGCTATGCCTACCGGCCACCCCCAGTTTAAAAAGCCGTACCAGTCGTTTGTATCGGGCCACTCTCCCTTGCCGTTTATAAGTATGTTTATTATATATCCGCTTCCATATAAAAACGCGGGGATAGCAGAAATAAAAGTATAATAAAACGGCAGCTTTTCATCTGTACCGATGAATATGAATTCCGTCATTGCCACCAACGGAACAATAAGATGAAAATACAGATTTCCCGCCCTGTACAGGTTCATATCCGGATAAAGCGGTTGTAGAAATGCTGCTATGATAAGAAACGTAACTCCGGTAGCTGCGGCTGCCATGAGTTTTAACAACATTAACGTATTCTTTTTTATTTTTTCCCTGCATATCAAAAAAAGGACTGCCACTATTGCGCAAAATTCATTTGACAGAACCGTAAAAAACTTAAGATTCTGAAATCCCGATGCGGTAAGTCCTGTCGTGGTATCCTTGTTTGTAAGCATCGCGATCGTTCCGACAATGACCAGTAAAACGATCAGTATATTAAAGATCACGGAAAGTATCTCTTTATTTTCTTTATCTGTCATTAATATTTACCCTTGAATACAGATTATCTGCGAAGTTTTAAACCCCACTGCAATTGTAACATAGCAACAACTCAATTAAAATACAGCGCTATAATGAACCAAAATAAAAATGGCGTGACCGAAGTCACGCCATTTTATTGTTTATCATCCTTCGATGAGTATCTGTTTCTTTTCGGGAACCTTTGGCTTATCCTTCTTAGGAATATTAAGTGTTAATACTCCGTGTTTAAATACCGCCTTGATCTCCTCTTCGGTAATATTTTCACCGATATAGAAGCTTCGCTGCATAGCACCTGCATA
>CACZSE010000029.1 GCA_902783735.1 uncultured Lachnospiraceae bacterium | reverse complement strand
CTGCTCTTTTTTGTATGAACAGATATTGGAACAGGAATAAACATTTACTAACCTCGATAGGCTTTCTGAAGAGCCGTATATTCAGGGACTGTAAGCATAGGAACTGTGGTTAGAACTTCTTAGTGACTCATATATAAACAGTAAGCCCTGTACAGGGACGTACAGGGCAGCAAGCAAACGACAGGATGTCGTATTGCGAGCGGTTACGTTAAAAGCCACAATCTTCCTCAGAGTCACTATAGAAGTTCAACCACAGCGAGTTGCTTACAGTCCCTGAATATTCGGACCCTTACAGAAACCTATCGAGGTCAGTCTTTTATAGCAAGACCGTTGTGTCTGGCTTTGACGGCCAGTTCAAGACGACTTTTGTATCCTGTCTTTTGAAGCATATTGGATATATGCATTTTTACGGTAGAGGCTTCAACGTTTAGTTTATCGGCGATCTCTTTGTTGGAAAGACCGGCTACAAGCTCTCTTAGAATGTCTATCTCTCTATCGGTAAATTCTGTGCTTACCGTATCACCCAGCGGAATTTTCAGAGGGTTGGAGGGGTATACGATCTCACCCTGCATGACCCTGTCCATGATCTGAATGATGCTCTGTTCCTGAACTTCTTTTTGCCAGAAACCTTCTATCCCGATACTCCTTGCACGTTTTTCATAGGAGAGTTCGGGCATGGAAGTTACAATAATGATCTTCAACTCGGGTTTTATACTCTTTATTTTGGTAGCTGCCTCAATTCCGTCCATGCTGCCGGGGATGAGTACATCCATCAGAACAAGGTCAATATCGTGTGATTCGATGTATTCAACCGCCTGAACCGCAGTCGGAAAAGATGCGTCAAGTGTATAAGCATCACTTTGATTAATGGCACTTTCAAATACTTCTCTGATTATACGGAAGTCCTCCGCTATGACCACCTTTTTGGGCATCTTTATTACCTCCCCTTTTACTTTTGAACTCTATATAATTCCTCTTCCTTTGGTAAATGCAATACTATGGCAAATTCAGGACGGGTTGTTATTTTCATGGTACCTCCCACAGCCTCTGTCATGCTTCTTAAACTCGTTAGTCCTCCTCCTTCGACTATCTTTTCACTGCTTACCTTTGAACCGTTTGTAAGGCATATCCTGTAGTCTTCATCGGTTTCATTTACCGCGACCGTCACTTCACAGGAGTCAGTGTGTTTAAGAGTATTTCCGATCTGAACCGAAACGGCTCCGTCAACAACCGGGATCAGGTGTTTTTCATCGGGCAGTCGTCCTAAAATATTGAGATGGATACCCAGTCTGTCCGCTTCCTTGGAGATCGCATAATAAGGTAATTCCCATTCCTCTGTCTCATCCGTTACCAGATGTCTTATATTTTCATGCCAGAATCCGAACATCTCATTTTTGTCCACACTATCCGGTGCGGCTAAGTATCTTTTTGCTATAAGGATGCTCTGTCCTATATTGTCATGCAATGCCGTTTTTAAGCCTACAAGCTCTCTGTTCATGGCAACGTAATCTATGGTCTCCATCAAAGCTTTAAGACGCTTGTTGATGTTATTTTCCTTTACCCTTTCTTTTTCAAGCTCTTTACTTAAAGCATATTCGGCGCTTACATCTGTTGCAGTCAATTCATAAAGCTTAATACCGTCGACCTCAGGTTCTCTTTTAGTTATGCTGTAGGCCTTATTGTCGACATCATCTACCACTATGCGATATTCATTTAAAGTCGGATTCTCGTGTGCTGAGTCATTTATTTTTCTTAAAAATGCCTGTCCGTCTGTCAGAGGTTCATCGGTCAGTTCACGGCTTATGGTCTTCATGCTCTCATTTAACATAAGAGGAATTCCTTCTTTTGTAAAAAAGACGATCCCCACCGGCAAAGTATCAACTGCTTCCTTTACGGACATCGCAGTGATGTTTTCCCCTCGCCATTTTTTGATCAGCTTTTGCATAAGTATCACATATATCAGTAAGATGATAAGTAAAAAGATCAGAACCACTACAGGAATGTTAAAGGATGATGTATCTTCCTGCTGATACATGATCATGCCCTGAAACAGCACAAAAACCGTCAATGCTGCTGCGATCGTGATCGTCAGGTATATTCTCTTTGTCGCCATACCTATCATTGCAATTATACTTCTTAAAAACAGAATGAATATTATGGTCGCGAAAACTAAAAGCAAGCCTCTGTATCCTGAAGACATG
>CACZSE010000028.1 GCA_902783735.1 uncultured Lachnospiraceae bacterium | reverse complement strand
ACATAGGAATTGGTCTCAATGCTGACACGGTCTATGGAATTTGTAACGGTTATTTTTGTGAACAGCTGATTCTTAAAATATACCAACAATATGGTCACTACCAAAACTATGACCGAAACGCAAACCAGCACCACCACAAAGCTCTTCAGCTTGTGGAGGTGCAGCTTCTGCGAAAAACTCATATTATCCTGTTCTGTATCTTCTCCCTTTGCGGGAAATCTACTGATAGTTGCCATTATATAAGAACCTTAACCACATATTAATCAGAATATAAACTTATAGATCGTTGTTGTTTTATATTCTTTACCGGGACCAAACACTGCCTGAGGGAACTCAGGATGATTGATATGATCCGGGTAATACTGTGTCTCCAAGCAAAGTCCGTAGTTCTTCTGGAATACCTTTCCACCCTTGCCTGCAGTATTGTTGATGTAGTTGCCTGAATAAAACTGTATTCCCGGAAGGTCGGTATATACTTCCATGATACGTCCGCTCTGAGGTTCCTTAACCTCTGCCACCTTCTGGATCTCGCCGGTCCATTTGTCTATGCAATAGTTATGATCGTATCCGTTTACGAGCGCCATGATGGGATTTGTTATATCATTGTCCCTTCTTATGGGTTTCATGACCGTAAAATCAAGAGGTGTTCCTGCCACTTCGGCTATCTCGCCTGTAGGAATGCCGCCGTCATCGGGCATGGTAAATGTCTTTGCCTTAAGCCACAATTCATGATCGAGAATATCTCCTTTTCCATATCCCTTAAGATTGAAATAGGTATGATTTGTCATGTTTATTATAGTATTTTTGGTGCTTGTTCCTTTATAGTCGATCTTTATCTCATTTTCGTCAGTCAGGGTATATGTTACAGAAAGATTTCTTCTTCCGGGCAGACCGTATTCACCGTCTTCAAGCTTTGCGGAAAATGTAACCCGGTTATCTCCCTTTTCAGCATTCCAGAGTCTTTTGTTCATACCTGTTTCGAAGGCTGTATGAAGGTTGTTCTTGCCATCATTTACTTCCATGTGATATTCAACGCCGTCAATGGTAAGTTTTGCGTTTCCTATTCTGTTGGCATTGGGAGCAATGGTAGATCCGAGGTAAGTATCGTTTACACTGTATGCTTCCATATCGGGACAGGTCAACGCCACATCTGTCTTGGTATCATCTTCTTCGGGAATATAGATCCTGTGAAGAATGGCACCAAAATCAAGAAGGTGTATAACCATTCCGTTTTTGTTCTCGATGATATATTCTGTTACATCCTGTCCGTCTTTTGTCTTTCCGAATAAATTGGTTCTCATGATTCCTCCTTATACTTCCGTTCTTCCTTCAAGCGCTCTTAAGAGTGTCACTTCATCTATGCACTCAAGATCACCTCCGACGGGTACTCCGCTTGCTATCCTGGTCACTTTAACCCCCGACGGTTTTATGAGCTTACTGATATACATGGCAGTTGTTTCACCTTCGAGACTTGAATTGGTCGCGATGATGACTTCACTGATATCGTGTTCTTTCAAACGCTCGATCAGCTCTTTAAGTTTTATGTCCGCCGGGCCGATCCCGATCATGGGAGATATGGCCCCGTGAAGCACATGGTATACTCCGTTATATTTTCCGGTCTTTTCATATGCCGCCAGATCTCTTACATTTTCCACGACCATAATGGTGGAGTGGTCTCTGTTTTCATTGGCACATACCGGACATATATCACTGTCGGTAAGAGTGTAGCACTCTTTACAGTATCGAACTGTTTTTTTTGCTTCGACAATGGTATTTGCAAGCCTCTCAACTCTTGCCTGGGGCATGTTGATCAGGTGAAATGCCAGTCTTCCCGCGGATTTTTCTCCTATACCGGGCAATGTACTCAGCTCACTGATTAACTTGTTGATAGGTCCGCTGTAAAGATCCATTAAAAGCCAAAGCCTCCAAGTCCTCCCAGACCGCCCGTCATCTTGCTCATTGCTGCTTCGTTTGCCTCATCTACCTGAGAAAATGCTTCATTTATAGCTGCAATTATGCTTTCCTGAAGAGTTTCCACATCGTCGGGGTCCACAATATCCTTATCCAGCACAAGGCTCTTTATCTCTTTTTTACCGGTTACGGTTACTTCTACTGCGCCGCCTCCCGCTTTGGCCGTAAACTCACTCTCTTCCAGATTCTTCTGATTCTCTTCCATCTGGCGCTGCATGCGCTGAGCCTGCTTCATCAGATTGTTCATGTTTCCCGGCATGCCCATGCCTCCGGGAAATCCTCCTCTTTTTGCCATAATTTATTAATCCTCCTCGATTATGGTTGCATTTATGCCCGCCATTTTTAATATGTCGGGATATACAGATCTGATCTCATCGCGGTTTCCCGCTCTTTGAACTTCTATATCTATCTGTTTTCCGATAACACCGCTTATGACAGATCGTATGTGCTCTTTAACATCATCTCCCAAAAGTCTGTCACAGGCCGGTTCGTCCGAAGGCACAAGTATGAGAAGCTTGTTGTCCGCAGACAATGACACGCTCACCTTTGTCATCAGATTTTTATCAAGGCCTTCAAAGTTACCCGTGATCTGACGCCACTTGTTTACAACTTCCTGAATATCCTCAGGCAATGCACTTGGAAGCTTAGCAGTCTCCCCTGCCGGAGTTTGCGGATCCTTAACGGATGCTCCTTCGGCCGGAATATATGTAATGCCTTTCTGAACCTGCTCTTCAAGATTCCTGATCCTGTCCAGAACCGAATCTTCCTGTTTTTCCATCTGCGGTCTGCAAAGCTTAATGAGAGCTATCTCGGTAAGTATCCTCTTTTGCGACGCATATCTGATGTCTGAAGACAATTCGGAGAATATCCTGATGTATCTCATTATCTGATCGGTCTCACACATGGATGCCTCTTCTTTGAGTCTTTCCTTACTTTCCGTTGAAACATCCAAAACATCTTCTGCATTGTCAGATGTTTTTACTACCAGAAGATTTCTTAAATACCATGTAAGATCGGTAACAAACTGAGTCAGTTCCCTGCCCTGTACGACTATCTCTTCCAGGATTTTAATGCATCCTGTTACATCTCTTTCAAGAACTGCCCGCAACAGTCTGCTGAACACTTCCGTATCCACCGCTCCCAAAACGTTTAAAGCATTGTCGTAGGTAAGTGTCTCTCCGTAGTGAAATGCGATACACTGATCCAACAGCGATAATGCATCTCTCATTGAACCGTCCGCAGCTTTTGCTATATAGCGTAAAGCCTTGGGCTCAACATCTATCTGCTCTCGCGACATGATATCTTCAAGTCTGTCCGCTATTGTGTCTATGGATATCCTTTTAAAATCATAACGCTGACATCTTGAAAGGATGGTTATCGGTATTTTGTGAACCTCCGTTGTTGCAAGAATGAAAATACAATATGACGGTGGTTCCTCAAGTGTTTTTAAAAGCGCATTAAACGCATTGGTTGAGAGCATGTGTACTTCATCGATGATATATACCCTGTATTTACTCTCCGACGGAGAATAGGAAACGGCTTCGATGATATTTCTCACATCTTCAACACCATTGTTTGAGGCCGCATCCATCTCAACTACGTCCATGCTTGCTCCGGCGGCTATCCGTCTGCAGGAATCACATACTCCGCAGGGACTTCCGTCCTTTGGATCTTCACAGTTTACCGTCTTGGCAAACAGCTTGGCTATGGATGTCTTACCGGTACCTCTTGTGCCGCAGAACAGATAGGCATGTCCCACACGACCGGACACTATCTGATTCTTAAGCGTAGTAACTATATGATCCTGACCTTTGACTTCATCAAATGTATCAGGTCTGAATTTTCTGTATAATGCTACATATGACATAAATGATCCTAATTATTAATCGCCAAAGCTTATACCAAGCATCTTGGCTTCTCTGATGATCGCCGCATCGGGATCAAGCATCTTCAGCTTACCTGCTACGTCCTCAAGCGGAACCTTTACAATCTCTCTGTTTTTATATCCGACCATGAATCCGTATTCATCTTCCAATATAAGCTTTCCTGCTTCGGCACCCAGTCTGCTTGCAAATACTCTGTCATAAGGACACGGGCTTCCGCCTCTTTGCATGTGTCCCGGTACTGTCACTCTTACTTCCTGACCGGTCTTCTGCTGTATCAGATCCGCAACCTCATATGATACAGAGGGGTGCTTTCTGTTAGCTAACTTTTTCTGATATTCCTTCTTTGAAAGCTTTGCATCCTCTTTACTGATAGCACCTTCGGCTACCGCAATGATCGTGAATCTGTTGCCGTCTTTTAATCTCTGCTCAACCTTTTTTGCTATCTTATCGATATCAAAAGGTATCTCGGGAATGAGGATAATATCTGCTCCGCCTGCCATGCCTGCATTGAGGGTCAGATATCCGACCTTATGTCCCATAACTTCAATGACAAAGACCCTTCCGTGAGATGCAGCCGTTGTATGGATACAGTCTATTACAGAGGTAGCAAGATCAACTGCTGACTGGAATCCGAAAGTCATGTCTGTTCCGTACAGATCATTATCTATTGTCTTGGGAAGGGTTATGACATTTAATCCTTCCTGTCTTAACAGGTTTGCAGTCTTATGAGTACCGTTTCCGCCAAGGATAACAAGACAGTCCAGTTTCAGCTTATAATAATTCTGCTTCATGGCCTCTACTTTATCGAGCCCGTTCTCATCGGGTTCTCTTATTGTCTTAAAAGGAACCCTGCTGCTGCCGAGTATGGTTCCGCCGATAGTCAGTATGCCGGAAAAGTCTCTTGATGTTAACATCTTGAAATCACCGTATATCAGGCCTTTATAACCATTTAAAAATCCGTAAATCTCAACATCCTGACCACTGTTATATATAGATTTTACAACACCTCTCATAGCCGCATTGAGAGCCTGGCAATCGCCACCGCTGGTTAACATACCGATCCTTTTCATAAGCATCTCCTTTCAGCACAGTAATGATCCATTCCTTATTTGCACCCGGTCTTACGGACCTGAGTACATACATTAGAAATTATAGCAAAAAACACCTGATTTAACAATGGCATCAGGTGTTCACAAGTCGCTTAAACTCATCCCCGCGTTCTTCAAAGTTTTTAAAATATCCATAGGATGCCGCTGCCGGTGAGAGTATGCAGGCTTCCCCTTTTT
>CACZSE010000027.1 GCA_902783735.1 uncultured Lachnospiraceae bacterium | reverse complement strand
CAAACTTGTACTCGATCTGAGCGCCGTTTATACCGCCTGCCGCATTGATCTCATCGATAGCGATCTGTGCACCGTTCTTTACTGCGTTACCGTAAACTGCAGCACCGCCTGTGACAGGTCCGATACCGCCGATCTTAAATGCAGCACCTGTGCTTGCGCTGCTGTTGTCAGCTGCCGTAGATTCTGTAGCAGATCCTACAGCTGTGCCATCTGTTGTTCCCGTTGCAGAAGTATCTGCTGCGCCACCACATCCTGTGAGAAGTGTTGCACCAAGAACTACAGCAAGTAACATGCTTGTAATCTTTTTCATAACTTCCTCCTTAAATCCGGATCTCTTCGGATCCAATGCGTTCAATGTGAATATTTAACATCATCTAAAATACATCATATACAAAAATAAGTCAAATTATTATGCTCACTAAACCTGTTTATATCGCCTCCTATAAATGATAAAATAACCATATAAACGTCAGATAAACATATATCGGTCTGACGGAAAGGAGTCAACACATGGATGAACACGGAAAGAAGATGATAGCCCCCATAGTCATCACCGTTATAGTGGTACTGTATTACCTTTTGTATTTTGGGGTGCTCTTATATTTTCTGCCTTTGATACTAAAGATATTATTTGGTATCATACCGCTTTTACTGGGCGGAGTTATGATATACGTTTGTGTTGAAAGAATAAGAGAGATCAAAGGAGGAGAAGAAGATGATCTTAGTAAATACTGATTACATCAGCGGAAAAGAGCTTGAGATGCTCGGACTTGTAAAGGGAAGTACTATCCAGTCCAAAAATGTAGGACGTGATATCACTCAGGGATTAAAGACTCTGGTCGGCGGTGAGCTTACCGCTTACAATGAGATGATGAATGAAGCAAGGGCAATAGCCACAAAACGTATGGTAATGGAAGCAGAGAACCTCGGTGCGGATGCGGTCGTCAATATCCGTTACTCCTCATCAGCCATTTTACAGGGGGCGGCAGAGGTCATCTCATACGGTACCGCCGTTAAATTCAAAAACTGACACGGCAAGATACGGTAAAATGACAAACAATGCATAGCTGTATCTCATATCCGCCACCAGCGGAGTCGCAATAAATAATGTAAGTGTAAGCATGAATACGGGAAGAAATGCAAATATCTTTCCGTATTCTTTTTTACATATCGGTAAAGCCGACAGCGCCAGGAGTATCCAGAAGAAGCTGCCCATACTGTAGAACAGGCCATAGATCGGTATCATGCCATAGATCTTTGTTAACAGTTCATTTATCTTTATGAGTACAGGACCCTCAATAACGGGTTTCGGATACAGACCAAGGTCGTTGTCACTCATTCCAAAATATATGGTTTGCTGAGGATTCATTGGTGTCCAATAACCCCTTGTCAGATCGGTGAATGCTTTTATATATGTAAGCGGGTGTTTAAGTCCTATGTTAAACCATAATTTAATAAACTCGCTTTTGTGCGTATTAAAGAATTCTTCATCTCCATCTATGACCCACGCAAACATTGGATCGGCGCATTGCACATCAAAACCGGCTCTCACATAATCAAGAGTATTTACCTTTTCCAGCCAGTTTATCTCATCGACTGTCATATCCTCTCCGACCGCCACAACTCTTCCTATCTGTTGAAGAGGCATGCACATGTTATATACATATTTTCCGGGTTCAACGTTAAATGTCCTCATGAGGGGACCTCTGCTCATTGCTGCAAGGAAAATGATAAGTACCGATAATATGATATATCGTTTATATGTCTTTCTCTTTACAAAGAGCCATATCACAACCGTTGCTATAAAAGCATAGTAACCGTTATGACGCAGTACGCATGTTGCCAGACCACTGATAAAAAACAGGATACTGTCCCTCATACCTTCAAAATGCTTTGACGTTTTACTTTCCGTCCTGTTTGCAGCAGCAAACGAAAGACGCATGATGGTAATGCTCAAAACAAGGACAGCCATGGTAAATAAGATATCCTTCCACATGGTTATCGCATACATGAGATTATATGGGAAAAGAATAAAGCAAGATAAAAGAATCAACCTGGTTCCTTTAGAAAGCCCCGCTTCATGGGTACATTCCAACGCATAGCCTATACTCAGGCTTACGATCATCATCTGAAACAATGTGTAAAAGGCAATGCCGGTATATACATTGCCGCTTATTCCATATCCGATATTAAAAAACAGGTTGATGACAGCCGTGTGAAGCCACGGATGATGATTTGTATATCCCGTGATCCCCATGACCTGTGACAGCTGATTTAGACTGTCAACAGTCAGAACTCCGGGATAATTGAGCGCCAAAAACGGCAGACAGAACAAAAATACGATCGCCGAATAGAAAAACAGTATCTTTAATGAAAACGGATTACGCGTCAGGTTTTTTTTTTCGTTTATATGAACAATTGCTTTAAAAACAACTATATCCAAAAGTGTCGCGAACATAACGAACAGACCGGCCAGGCTGCATATCACGTATATCAGGATAAAAGCCTTATTCTCAAGTCCGCCCGTAAGGTCTGTAAAGAAAGCATAAAAAACAGAAAAGATCGCGCTCAACAGATAAGATGTGTTCTTTATCCTCTTGTATGACACTCCGGCGATCTTTTCTTCACTTCCGTTATCCCGATCAAAAAGTCTGTCTCTGTAAGCCGAAACCGTAAGTGCAGCGATAAAAACGCACAACAAAAGAATATTGGTGGATTCCAATCCGCCAATATTCATCCATGCAAAGCTTACAAAGAAGGCCTCTATCAGTTTTTTGATGATCACTGTTGTTTTTTTTGATTCCATGTCGTTATATGACAAAAATGCTTACATTTTTCCTATTAACTGTTCTGTTCGAGTTCCTGCTTAATATACTGTGCAATGGCATCATGCCAGTCACAGAAGGTATAGCCTCCGACTGCTTTGAGCATGCGGTTTTCAAGGATCGAATGTGCAGGTCTGTT
>CACZSE010000026.1 GCA_902783735.1 uncultured Lachnospiraceae bacterium | reverse complement strand
GAAAAGATACCCTCGTCGTTTATATATGAAGGTAAGGAATATGAAATCAAAGGATTCGGTAATATAAGTGTTTCCGTAAATCCTTATTCCGATAATAAATCTTCAAAGAAAGTCAATGTCATTTATAACGGTTCTGAGAATGATAAAGCAATAGCCGAGATGTCGCAGGATGAGGTCCTGGGAGACCTGTATATCGATGACAGCTCTGAAGCCGCAGCATTTTTAACCGGTGCATACAGCGAGCTTTTCGGTTCCGATACCGTAGATATTAAAGGACTTGATATCAGACTTAAGGATGCTTCGGGCAATTTTGACATAAAGCGTCTTGGTCATTCAAAACTCTATATAACCGTGCCTGTTGATCTAAACGGAAACACGTATCACGTCATTACTTCGGACAGTGACGGACAGCTGGAAGAACTGGTTTCTTCCTATGATGAAAACAAGAAGACGATCTCTTTTGAGACAGATCATCTTTCTTATTTTGGTATATATGCAAAAGGACCTGATAATGTTACACTGAAATACAAGGACGGTAAACTTGTGAAAAACTACCGTCTGGATGCATCTCCCGATACCGGTGATAAGTCTTTTTCGGTTTTTTATGTTTATGCACTTTTGCTGTTATCGGTAGGATTGTTGCTTATCTTTGTCAAAAGAAAAGCCTAAAAGGAGAGCTGTATGGATAATAAGGGTATATTGCAGAAGATAATTTCGTTTTTTGGATCAATCGCCGGTAAGGTGGTTACGTTTTTTAAATTGCTTTTTAAACGTTCCGATAAGACAGAAACCATGAACGCATCAAAGAAGACAGGTCTGAACGGATTTTTTGATATGCTTGGCGGAAAGAGCAAGGTTCCGACAGGCAAGACTACTAAATTACAGTCTACACTTTATTCAATCAGGAATAAGATCATTTTATGTTTTATCATTCCCATCGTCTTCATGATCATTGTAGGTCTTGTTGCATACAATAAGGCTTCCGACGGCATGCAGGAAAAATTCATGGAATCTACCGGCCAGACTATTTACATGGCCATGGAAAAGATAGATCTGAATAACAGTTTCATAGCGCAACAGGCATACACGTATGCCTATGACAAGGAACTGGGAGCATATTTTTTAGGTCTTTCCGAGGCTTCCGAGGTTGCGGATGTATTAAAAAAGACAAGATCGAGTCTTATGACGATACAAAAGAGCAATCCGTCAATTTCCAATATAACGATCGATACCACTTCGGATCTGCAGTGCCTTACAACCGTAGCAAAAGGCTCCGGCAATCTTGTTTACGGAAATTTTGATGAATATGTGGAAGCTGCCCCGAAGGATGGCAAAAAATTAAGACCATGGGTCGATTCTCATGACGTCCTGGATGCTCATCTGGGCATAGATAAAGATGAATATATTCTTTCATATCAGGTGTTTTCCGAGAAAAAGACCGCGGTTATCATTGTAGACATTCTTACATCATATATGATGGATTCTTTAAAAGAGATCGATCTTGGAAACGGAAGCATTATAGGCTTTGTTACCGAAAACGGCAGAGAAGTCATATATGAAAACCTGGCCGAAGGTTCAGAATCTGTTTTAAAGCCGGGGAGCAATGTCTTTTACGGGCAGGACTTCTATAACGAGATACTTCCCGTTGTCGCAGAGGAAGACGGAGAAAAGGAAGATGAAGAAGAGACTGTTTTAAGCGGTTCTAAAGAAGTCAGATATCTGGGAGACAAATATCTCTTCATATACAGCAGAAGCGAACTGAGCGGCGCTACAATCTGTGCACTCGTTCCAAAGGATGTTGTTACATCGCAGGCAGAATCCATAAAGGTTGTCACAATAGGACTTGTCATCCTGGCAAGTATCATTGCCGGAATTTTCGGACTTTTCATAGCATACGGTATTGAAAGAAACATGAAACGTATCGCAAAGTCTATGGGCGAGGTTGAAAAGGGTGATCTTACCGTAAAGGTAAAAGCTTCCGGAAGAGACGAATTTACGGATCTTGCATTTGCGGCAAATAACATGATCGCAAACAATAAGCATCTGGTTTCGCAGGTTAACAATGCCACTGAGGAGCTTGAGCTTTCCGCTTCTGATGTAAAAGAAGCCGCTGAGGTCATAAATACATATTCTTCAGAGATATCCGATGTGGTGGGAACCATTAATGACGGCATGGCAAGGCAGTCGCGCCATGCAAATGAATGTGTGGATAAAACTCATCTTTTGTCAGATGAGATCAAAAAGATAAGCACTACGATGACAAGTGTCGAGCAGCTTGTTAAGGATACCGGAACCATGATAGGTGAAGGCATGCAGAAGGTTACCTTCTTAGGTGAGAGTGCAAATGATACCAACAATATCACTACAGAGGTTGGCAACAGCATAGAACAGTTAAGAAGAGAGACCGAACAGATCAACAGATTTGTGAGCGTGATATCGGATATTGCGGGACAGACGAATCTTTTGTCGCTTAACGCATCAATAGAAGCGGCCAGAGCGGGTGACGCAGGAAGGGGCTTCAGTGTAGTTGCGGAAGAGATAAGGAAGTTAGCAGATCAGTCGAAGGATGCTGCCAAAGAAATACAGAATAACGTCGAGAGAATAACCGATCACACTCAGGTAACCGTCGATTCGGCACACAGAGCCGTCGAGATGGTTGCGGCTCAGACACAGGCTGTGGACGATGTAGTCGTAATATTCAAACAGATGAATGAACAGATCTCCCGGGTAGTAGATTCGCTTGAAGAGATAGTGAATAATACCGAGAGGGCTGACAGATTAAGAGGCGAGACATTGGATACCGTAAGAAATATGTCTCACATAATCGAAGACAGTGCCGCCGGTGCGGCTTCCGTAAATGATGTTCTTGACGAACTCATGAGAAATGTTTCGAATCTGAATAAGGTTTCCGAAATTCTTGACAGAAATATGGAAGATCTCAAGACAGAGATATCCGCATTCAAGACAGAATAGTTATGACAGATATATCCCGTGAACCGTTGTACTTATTATGTATAACGGCTCGCGGGTATTTTAAGGTAATAAAAGGGCAGGAGTTTATTTTATGAAGAGATTTATCAGTTTTATATTAATATCGATTTTGATGGTCCTTAATCTGGATCATATCTCACTTAATGCAGCATCGGTATCGGATAATGAGGCTGAGTCTTATGTCAGTTCCGTTTCCGACGATATCCCCATGGATCATTATGAGGCCATACAACCCGAAGTATGGGTAAATCCGGGATATGAAGATATTTTTACCGTTTCGGATATTAAGGACTCATTTGATGAGGACTGCTTAAAAAGCATTTCAAAAGAAGATTCCCTCTATGGAACAGCAATACTAAATGAAAACGAGGCTGCAGCTTTTGTTGCAAAAGCCTTAAAGGAAAGAACAAAAAAGATCTCATTTAATTCCGATTGCGGACTGAGCGCGAAAAAGATCATACAAAAAGCATATGAATACAGCGATGCGGATCCTGACGGTGGAGATTATTTAAGGGCTAATATCATTGGCTTTACAGCTTCTGTTTTGGATACCCAATATCAAATATTACCTGTCTATGCAGCTGATGCGGAACAGGAAAAAGCGGTCGATGAAAAGGTTAAACAGATCATTACTCAGCTTGATCTCAAAAATGAGGATACACCGGAGTATATCAAGGTTCGGGACATACATGATCATCTTATCGATCTGATAACCTATGCCGAATACAGTGACGATCACAAGGACGGTAAAAAGGATCTTAAGGAGGAATACCTCTATCACAGCACATATGCAGCCCTGATAAATAACAGATGCGTATGTCAGGGATATTGTTCCGCTTTTTATCGACTTTGCAAAGAAGCAGGAATAAACAGCAAATATATCATCGGTTCGAAAATGAATCATACCTGGAATATTGTCAGGTTATACAGTGATGATGAAGAAAAATATGTATATTACAATGTGGATGTCACATGGGATGATAAGCAGGACGGTCCCGACTATACGTGGTTTTTGAAAAATGAAGCCGACTTTTCGGGTCATGTCGGAGATGATGAATTTCTTACCGCAGATTTTAAGACTAAATATCCCATGGCAGCCGAATCGTTTAAAGATGTAAATAATGTTTTGGTTGATGTAGAGAATACGGAATATTTATATAACTCGGTCGATGGCAAAATTGTTTCAACAAAGGCGAATAATAAGCCGAAGCTTATCTTTTACTCTGATCTTAATGATGAAAATACCGTAAATCTGCTTAAAGGTCTCTCAAGTGAACCGGCAGTAAGAAGAGGTACCGTCGATGTAGTCTTTGTTGATACCGCAAAGGCTTCAAAAGAGACCGTGGAAGAATTTGCTGGGAAGACAGACATTTACAACAATATCAGCTTTTGTTATGAGACTACTTCAAAGGCATATGACGTAGCAGGAGGATATATTGAAAAGAAAAAGCTTATTTATCCCGTAGGAGTTTTGGTTGATGAAAAAGACCATGTCAGATATATCACAATGGGAAGGCTTTTGGCTTCTGATATAGCAAAAAGATATCTGACCGTGCTTAGATCCGACTGGGATCCGAACAGGGAAGTAAAAGCGATCGAGATAAGAAAATATCAGAGCGTTGATGATGATCAGTATAGTGTGATAAGCGATAACGGAAAGATAAATGTTTCTCCGGGGCAGACATTTGTCTTAAAGGGTATCGGTGTTGCAAAAAAAGCCGATAAGGAGGCATATGATGCGGCTGTAACCATCGATATAGCGGGAGACAGACTGGCATCATACGATGAGAAGACCGGGATCGTGACCGTAACTGAAGATTTTGATTCACTGTTAAACAGTGAAGGTGTGATAGATGAGACGGTTAAGATCACATTTACCAGTGTATATGATGACAGGATAAAAAAGAGCATTGAGCTTACAGCATCACCTGTGGACGTTACTGCGATCAAATTTGATAAGGCGAAATATGAAGTCATAAAGGGGTCGGATATTAAGCTTTCAGTCATATATTCGCCTTCGGATGCCACCGTAAACAGGAAACTGACATGGTCAAGTTCTAATGAATCGATAGTAAAGGTAAGCGAAAACGGAACCGCGAGCGGCATTAGCGCCGGGACTGCGACAATATATGTTACTACAGCCAACAACAAAAAAACGAGCTGTAAGGTAGAGGTCAAAAATGCGGTCAAAGCAATAGAGTTTCACAGATATGCGGATCGTGACAATGCCGGCGCGGATAAATATGAAAGCATACTTAAACAGAACAGCACCATCGCTTTACAATATGCAAATAAAACATATCTGAAAGGCTTTGCTCTTCCTTACAATGAGACCATTGCCGATTTTGATGCTGATACTAAGGCAGTCGTAAAGAATGAAGATATAGTAAGCTATGATGCAACTACCGGAGAGATATTTGCAAAAAAGACCGGAAAGACATCGATAGTATTTACTTCCGTATACGATGAAGATATTAAGGCGACCATTTATGTAAATGTTACCGATGCATATGTGACGGGGATATATTTCGATGATACAAATATCTCCATGAGCAGAAATGAAGAAAGAAACATATCCCTTAAACACAGGCCCGAAGTCACCTCGGAGAGCATGGACAATGTCATCTGGAAGAGCTCTGATAAGTCGATCATTGATGTTTATGCAAACGGCGAAGACTGTACGATAAGATCATTTGATAAAGAAGGAACCGCAACGATAACAGCTCAGTTTAAGACCTTCACTGCAACCATGAAGGTTTCTGTCAGTGCCGTACTTAAACTTGATAAGACTTCCATGACTCTTGTTGCAGGAAGGGATAAGACGGCTTCTTTGGATGTAAAGATCGCCTCATCAAAATATACCGAAGACGATCTTGTCTGGACGAGCAGCGATGAGAATATCATTAAGGTCAACAAGGGTGAACTTACCGTTATTGACGATATCGAAGCATCCACAGCAGTGACCGTTACCGTCAGCACTTTGGACGGAGCATATTCCGATACATGTATCGTGACTGTTAATCCCAAGCCTTCGGTCAGTGATCCATATGCTTTAACAAAGCAGGGATGTGTAAATAAGGGCACAAGGATCGCATTAAACAGCGCGACTTTCGATGCTCAGGTTTATTATACGCTTACATACGATACAGATAAGATAAAGTATCCCGGGTTTAATGAAGACGGTTCGCCGCAGGACGGTACATATTTATATTCAGATGCAATTGTTATCGATAAGGATATGACAATATGTGCGGTTGCCGTAAAAGAAGGATATAAAAACAGTAAGATCGTTACTTTTGCTTATGAGATCGATAAAGACTGGGGCGATATAGATGATGAACTGAAAGCGGTCTTTGAGAATGATACTAAGAAGATCCCTGAGGGCATCTGGTATGTGATCTGCGGCAGAATATATTCAAAAGATGATGTTAAGGACTCATTTATTGTTTCAACCGATATAACAAAGACATATACATCGGCAAAGATAGAATTTAATGATGAGATCAGAGTATTTCACGGAAGCATGCGACTGTATGAAAACAGAGATTATTCCGTTTCGTATAAGAACAATGTAAATGTTACGGGATCTGCAGATCCAAAGAAGGCTGCTTCGGTGATCATAAAGGGTAAAGGGAATTACGGTGACAGTGCTCAGTTTTCATTTACGGTAGGACCAAAAGACATAAACGGTGCCGTTCTGATCTCCGAACCGACAGTTTTTATAAAAGAGAACACAAAACTAAATTCCGTAAAACCCAAATTGACATTTGAAGGCAAAAATCTTTCATTAAATAAGGATTATTCACTTTCATATATTATAAACGGTGTGCAGACCGACGGGGATTACGGCGTCTCACGAAATATTAACGATATCGAGGCAGTGATAAGCGGAAAGAATAATTTTACCGGAGAGTATAAGACACATATAAGTGTAAATGCGATCGAATCTTATGATGCTTCGTCCGTTCTTATGAACAAAGTAAAGGTTACACAGGTAAAAGTACCTTACAGATCGGAAGGATACAGTCTTAAAGAGGTATTTGAAGGCACAGAAACAGGTCAGGCCTCTGTTAAGGTTACATATAATAATAATGATCTCAAATATGATGAGGATTTTACAGCCGTTTTGACGGATGGAAGTGATGGTAAGATCACAGAAGTCGGAAAGCATATCATTGTTTTAAGTGGGAAAGCAGATAAACAGGGAACTCATTTTACGGGTGATAAAGTCATAACGGTTGAAATTGGCGGCATTGAAGCCAATAAGGTTAAAGTTGCGGGGCTTAACGGCACAGCATCTTATACCGGGAAAAAGATCACATTACAGGATCTGTTTAACAGTAAAGATAAGTTTATAGCCTCATTTGGTCTTACTGAGGTTACGTTATATACCCTGATCGACGAAAAGACAGTATTTCTCGACCCCGATAAAGATTATGATGTTAAGATAAACGATCACGGACTTACGGGTAAAACGGAGGTCGTATTTGAATTAAAGGGTAAATACAGAGGAAAGATCAAAAAAAATATCAATGTTAAGCCCTATGATATCGGAAAAGATCCGCTAAGATCGATCCAAATAAATACCGATGATGCGGTATTTACAAAAGAAGGAGCCACACCGGGTGTCAGTGTCAGCTTTAACGGCATCCGTTTGAGGGAGGGCATAGATTACAGCTTAAGCTATAAGAATAATACAAAGGCTTCTCTTAAAACGGATCAGAAAGCTCCTGCCGTCACTATTAAAGGCAAAGGACATTTTACGGGTACTGCCCTTGATACATTCAATATAAGTAAAGCCGACATCAGAGACTGCGTTGAACCGGTAGCGCCCGATAAGATCTATAACGAGAAAGCAAAAAAGGATTACTTTAAGTCGGTTCCAAAGCTCATGGACGGTACAAAAGCAGTTTCCGTGGGTAAAGACATTGAGAAGTTTGATGCCAAAAAAGCTTACAGATATTATTTTGCCGATACTAAGGAGGAGATACCGTCCGATACGATCGTCAAAGCAGGAACTCTCATAGAGGTGGTCGCTATCGTTACGTGCGGACCCGACAGTTCGTATAAAGAAGGAACATATGAACTTAAGGGGTATTATAAGATATTAAACAAAAACCATGATCTTAAGACTGCAACGGTTAAGATAAACGATCCCAAGAGACTTTCGTTTGATAACGGAGAAAACGTAATACCACTGAAGGAAAAGGATCTTACAGTTACATTGAATAAAAGAGTATTAAGCTCCGATGACTATGAGATAGTATCCGTTAAGAACAACCGCTTCATAGGTACTGCGACGGTCAAGCTTAGAGCCAAGGGCGAATACGGGGGGACTAAGTCATTTACATTTAAGATAAATGCAAAGTCTTTAAAAAATATTTATCGCTAGAAATTAGTTATGCAGGTGTATTGACACCTGCGGTATAATTGTATACAATCATACAGTAAAACAATTCAGTAATAATATATCAAAGGGAGATATCATAAATGTACGAATTTGAAGGATTTCAAAACAGTCCGGTTCAAATGAACTCAAAAAACAATCTTTTGGAAATAGAGGAGCATATGTATATTCTCGATGACGTTGAAAAGCCTAACGTTTTCAGGAATATGTTTCCTTATTCGGAGATACCCAAAATACCCTTTAACAACAGGATAGTTCCGCTCAACATGCCTAAGGACATATGGAT
>CACZSE010000025.1 GCA_902783735.1 uncultured Lachnospiraceae bacterium | reverse complement strand
GGCCGATCCGAGCATTCCGGGAAGTGATGCGAACGATCCGAATGGTATACATACATATAAGATTGTTATAGATGATGTTACCTGGACCGGAGCCTATGAAGGCGCCAAAGAGTTCGAAGGTGGTTATCTTGTGCATATCAATTCGAAAGAAGAATATGATCATATAATTGATTTCATAAATAAGAGTGGATATGATAATAAGATCTTTTGGGTTGGTGCCCGCAGAAATGATGAGCCGGCTATCTACAGGTGGGTTGACAGAGAAAACAATTTAGTCGGTGATAATCTTTTGGAGTCGGAATTCTGGTTTGACGGAGAACCGACTTACTATGACAGTGAAACCGCCACATTTGAAACATGTGTTGAGATGTTTTACTCAAAGAGTAAGGATAAATGGGTTTTGAATGATGTTCAGGAAGATGTTCTTGAACTGTTGCCGGGATACACAGGTAAGATGGGTTATATTGTTGAGATAGATAAATGATAAAAAGATCGTATGTAAGAACGTTGATCGTTGCTCTTGGTGCTTCGATCTTCATGTGTGGACAATTGAATAATCTTATGCCGTTTAGTATCTCTTCATATGCGTCTTTGGCGGAGCCTGATTGGAAAGACAATGTTCGTGCAGGATTTGAGAGCATGTATTCCGATGATGAGTTAAAGGATTTTCTGGACGAGGTTGATAAACTGGCTAAGATCAGAGAACAGAAGAAAATGACTGTGTCGGGGAATGCTGTCAGTGATGGTACTTCGGATGAAGAAGCGGAAGAGTACAGCAATTTTGCGATCGCAAATGTTGATAAATATGTCAATGTAAGGACGGAGGCAAATACCGATTCCGAGATTGTCGGAAGAATGTATGACGGAGCTGTTGCAACTATCTCTGATGAGGTAGACGGCGAGGACGGAAACTGGCTTTTGGTCACATCGGGAAATCTTACAGGATATATAAAGGCCGAATATTTCATATATGGTCAGGATGCTGCAGAGGTCATAGATGATTATATTGACAGGTATGCGGTGGTTAAAGCAGACAGGCTGAATATAAGAGAGGATGCCGATATTGAGTCCAAACGTATCGGATATGCTCTTAACGGCGAAAGATTAAAACTCAGAGACAAAGAATATGACGATGAGTGGATACCGGTCTATTACGGCGAAGATAAGTCGGGCTTTGTATCCGGTGATTATGTATCGGTTGTTGAGGAGTTTATATATGCGAAGACGATCGAAGAGATAAAGGCACAGGAGGAAGAAGAGAAGAAACTTCTTGCAAGAGCAAAGGAAGACGAATCGGTTACCCCTGAGAATGTTGAGATATCACAACCGGTAGAGAATCCTGTTTACACTGCACAGTCTTCGGATTTAAGAGGCGACATAGTAAATTTTGCACTTCAGTACGTGGGATGTCCTTATGTACATGGAGGCAACAGCCTTACGGAAGGTACTGACTGTTCGGGATTTACCAGCCTTGTTTTTGCACAGTTCGGAGTCGGACTCAGCAGAACTCCTTCCGGACAATTGTCATCTAACGGAAGAAGTATCGGACTTGACGAAGCAAAGCCGGGTGATATTATCTGTTACGGTAAGAGCAAATGCACCCATGTAGGTATTTACATCGGTGACGGTCAGATAGTTCATGCCGCAAATCCAAGGAAGGGTATTGTGGTATACAATGTGGGATATGACAATATCTTAGGCGTTAAAAACGTTTTGGACTAACGATCTCAGACTTTTATTAAATCATTTTATATGAAAAACAAAAGCTGCCAAAAGGCAGCTTTATTTTTGTCCCTGTGTAAGAATATAATCTTTTGAAATGCTCCATTCACCGAAGATCTCAGAACTCCATTCTTTTAGCTTATCTACCGAAAGGTTTACACCTCCCCAGCTTCTTATTCCATGCTTTGAGGCCAGCTCATCGGTAAAATCTTCAAGGGGATAAACTCCTTCAAATCGTAGAGGCCCGGACAGATATTCCATGACAAGCGGTAATACTCCGGATTTATCTTCATCTACATATACTTCATTTTCGGTTACATGGAAAACAACCCATGCCATGCCTTCCAACATTGACTGACCGTTCTGACCGGTCGATATGTAGTTGCCCAAAGAGTAGTAGCATAAACATTTATGACCGGATTCTGTCTCTATCATCGTTACAGGTTCCGGTACATGCGGATGAGCACCTATGATCACGTCAGCACCGGCCTGCGCCATCTGTCTGGCAAACTCTTGTTGATACTTTGACGGTTCAATGGCGTATTCGGTACCCCAGTGAGGGCAGACTATAACGATATCTGCCATATCGTCGGCTTTTTTTATATCTTCTATAACTGAAGGATCGAGTCTTGTAAGATCGAGTTCTCCCGTTTTGCTGCCTTCTTTGGTTGCACACAGTATGTTCATGTAGCCTTTGATGTTTGAAGGTACGGCTCCGAGATTTGGACCGTATGTATAGTTCAGTATGGCGAATTTACGTCCGCCAACATCCATAATTGGTATATTTCTGAGGTCATTTGGATCGTCATGTATACCTACTACGGTAACACCGGGATGTTCCTGCCATACTTTATAGGCATTTAATAGACCGTCCAGTCCCTGATCTATGGTATGATTTGAGGATTGCAGTACAACATTGAAGCCTGCTTTTTCTATCGCATCGGCCACGGCTGTGGGAGAATTGAAATACGGGAATCCGCTGAATCCCTTATCGTCTCCTGCCATGATCGTTTCCTGATTTATGATGCTTATATCGGATATCTCAAGAAACGGTGCGATATCTTCATACAGAAAGTCAAAATTGTAAGTGCCGTCGCCCTGTCTGCCGCTGTTTACCAGTCCCATGTGCATCAGATTGTCTCCTACGGCGAGAAGATTGATGTCGTATTCTTCAAAAGGCGGAGGCGTGGGAGATGGTATCGCTTCAATCTCAACCTGTACAACAGAAGATCCTTCGACTTCTTTGGTGGCCGGGTCTTCGGAAAGATCGGCCTGTAAAGCTGAATCTTCGACAGCCACATTATCGGATGATGATCTTAATGCCGTTCTCCATAAAGGATAGGTGATAATGGTCCCGCATAGTAAAGTGGCGATTAAACTGATGATAAATACACGAATGATCCTTTTACTCATAACAGATAGTTTATCACATATTATTTTTTTATGGTACAATAAAGTTGTTTTACAATGAGCCGGCTGTTTGGTACATAGCATGTTTTGGCTTATCAGGGAGGAACTATGAAAAGAAGATTGTATGCATTACTGACATGTATTTGTCTGTCATTATTAATGACTGCCTGTACAGGTGAAGATAACAATGTAGATAACACCGTTTCGACTGCGGATACGGAAAGCAGGGATACTTCGCTTAAAACAGAAGATGTCCCCAATAATGAGGTATCTCAGACCGATCAGGTTAAGGCAGAGGAAAAGCCGGATACGTCTCAGAGTGTTTCACGTGATCCTGTAGCGGTGTTTGATTTCAGTTCCGTTTTTTTGATCGACAGCGACGATACTGCAAAAAAAATAGTTGAAATGCAAAGCACTGAAGGATATATATCATCTGCCGAGTATATAAATGGTTTTGTATATGTTATAAAAGAGGCTTATGACATCGGCGGGTATCAGCTGGATGTATATGATGCCGAAGGCAATCTTGTGGCCACACCTTTATATGAAACTCAAAAGACATATGTCAATCTGGTTGAATATCAGGGGAAGGTGTATATAGATTGTACGGATTATAAGAGAGCTGAGGGTGAGAGTAAAGCGGAAGTATATGTTTATGATCCCGCAACAAAGCTTTGTACGCATGATTTTGCTCTTCAGAATCTTGAAAGAGACATTCAGGATGCAGGTTATTCGTTCCTTACATATAAAAACAGTCTGTTGCTGACTCTTAAAAGCTTTGACGGAGAGATCTTTGCGGGATACGGAGAAGACTTCAGGGATATCTGTCAGTTAGATGCAAAAACCGGAGAAAAGATAAAAAATGTATTGAAACTTCCCGAAAAAGCATCAGTGGAGGAGGTTTCGGGAGATTATATCTGGGTAAGGCTTTGGGATTATGAAAATGATAATTGTACGATCACGATATATGATCTGAAGAATACCGAATATGAGGAAGTTTATAACGGAGACTATGATAATGCGATCAACCTGGTTGGTGCATCCGACGGAAAGTTCTATTGCTACACTTCATCGGATATCTATTTCCATTCTGAGATCACTCTTTCTGAATATGATGCAAAAAAGCATGAATTTAAAACTTTGCAAAAGGGAGAAGCAAAAGCAGGAACAGCCGGGTACTATTATACAATGTTCGTTACGGGATTTAAGGCTGCCCCCTCAGATCTTTATTATCTGGATGTAAGCGATGACAAGCTGGCATGGATAAGGCTTGATCTGAACACGGAGAGTACTGAGGTTACCGGTGCTGCGGTATATGAATATGCCTGGAGAAAGTATGCGGACGTTAAAGGCGAAAAAGACGGAAAAGATTATCCTGATAAGGATGTAAGTTATTATAAGTACTATATCGAAACGGTAACGATAAAGGATACCGTAAAAAATGCAGATAAGATAAATGCTGTACTTTCGAAAAGAGACGAAGAACTGCTTAAGGTGTGCCGTGATAAGATAAAAGAGGACATACCGGAAGAGTATCTGGAAGAAGGGTATTATTACAGTGAGTCAAATGAGAGAACATTATCCAACATTTTTGAGATAGGTTCTCATTATCTGACCATCAATTTTGACGGATATGATTATTGGGGCGGAGCTCACGGAATGCCTTATATGGAGCATTATATGTTTGATCTTGATACGGGTAAAGAAGTAAAGCTTTCGGATCTTTGCACCATGGATGAAAATGTATTCAAGAATCTTGTGGCAATGAAGACGGTCGAAGATTGGAAGAATAACGATCAGGGTTATTATGAGACCTATGACATGAACCCCGAATACGGTAAAGAACTGTATAAACAGGTCAAGGAGAGCGTAAGTAAGGACATGACGGTGAGCTACGACAAAGATGCGATATTTGTTGAGTTTTCGCCCTATGTGCTGGGACCTTACGCATCAGGCTTCATTACTGTACGTGTGAGCTATGAAGAACTGGGAATAAATGTGAATTAGAAAGAGAGCATATCAGGATGACTCAAAATGAGCAGCTCACGAAAAAACTTACGGAATACTATAATAAGTTCAATGAAGATAAACGGCTTAAGTCAAGACACGGACAGGTAGAATACCGGATAACCATGAAATATGTCCGTAAATATCTTGAATGTATCGGAAAACAGGCACGTATACTCGATGTCGGAGCAGGTACGGGTGCATACAGCATTCCTTTAGCTGCAGAAGGCTATGAGGTCCATGCGCTTGAGTTGGTAAAGCACAATGTTCAACGATTAAGAGCGGCATCAGATGAGGTCCATGCTCTTCAGGGCAATGCGTTAAAGCTTTCAAAGAAGTTTGAAAAAGAGTATTTTGACCTGGTCCTTGTATTTGGCCCGATGTACCATCTTTTTACGCATGATGACAGGATGCGGGTCATTGAAGAAGTAAAAAAAGTCTTAAAACCTGACGGGATAGTCATGATAGCATATTGCATGAACGACTATGCGGTAATAAAGCACGGATTCATGGAAGGTACGATCAGGGATGCTGTTGCGAGCAATAAGATAAACGATAGTTTCAATGTGGTTCCCGATGAGGATAATCTCTATGACTATGTCACTTTAGAGGAAATAGATCGTCTTATGTTACAAAGCGGTCTGAACAGAAAAGAGATATTTACTCCCGACGGACCGACAAATTATATGAGACAGTTTTTGAGAGATATGGATGACGAAAGCTTTGAATTGTTCGTAAGATATGTGGAGAGCATATCGAAAAGACGGGATATGCTGGGAGTTTCGGCTCATCTGGTAGATGTTCTTAGCAATAAAACATCAGATAAAGATATTGACTGATCGCAGTTAAAAATCTAGAATATGATTTAGCGGTTTAAAGTGTAAAACATTTACCGCTTCAAATTAACTAACAAGGAGGATCAACATGCCAATAACAGAAATATTGGAAGAGAATTGCAGAAAATTCGGAAATGACATTTGTCTTGTTGAGATCAATCCCGAAATACAGGAGAAAAGACCTGTCAGCTGGAAGGAGTACGAACTCATTGAATCTAATCCGTCCAATTTCTACAGAAGAGAGATCACATGGAATGTGTTCAATGAAAAGGCAAACAGATTTGCAAATCTGCTTCTCGGAAGAGGTATAAAAAAAGGAGATAAGGTCGGTATACTTTTGATGAACTGCCTTGAATGGCTTCCTATTTATTTCGGTGTTCTCAAGACCGGAGCCATAGCAGTGCCGTTAAATTTCAGATATGCTGCCGATGAGATCGAATACTGTGTAAATCTGGCCGAGATCAATGTGCTGGTATTCGGCCCGGAATTTGTCGGACGTGTTCAGGATATATATGAAAATATCAGTAATAACAGGATCTTCTTATATGTTGGTGACGGTTGCCCGGATTATGC
>CACZSE010000024.1 GCA_902783735.1 uncultured Lachnospiraceae bacterium | reverse complement strand
TGGAGAACGCTTTAGATATCCTTGGTATAAAAGGTGATGAACGAGAGGCAGTCCTTAAGGCGATCAAAGAGTAGTCGATGTCATGCCGAGGGACTTCAGGAGCGATAGATCGTCTTACATGCAGAGTTATTGATAAATTGTAAAGGTTTGGATATAGTCGTAAAATATAAGTGGCTGTATTCAAGCCTTTTATATACGTTCACTAAACAAAGGGAGTACGGATTATGCATAATAAAACATGGTTTATAAGGTTCATAACTTCGTTTCTGACAGCAGTTGTAGTGCTTGGCATATTTACTACTCAGTCTTATGCAACGGAGGATACATCTGAGCAAACCGAAGAACAAGAGGAATTCGTGATCGAAGACGGCGTTCTTAAGGAATATAAAGGAAATCCGGAACACCTTGTTATTCCGGAGGGAGTTGTCGAGATCGGAGAAGAAGCTGTACATGGCAAAGGTAATATTAAATGTATTACTTTTCCAAGCACTCTGAAAAAAATAGATGATTGTGCTTTCTTCAGCTGCGTAAATTTGGAAAAGCTGGAGTTTCAGGAAGGATTGGAATCTATAGGGTGGGGTGCCTTTTGGTTTTGTCGTTCTTTGGAAAAGGTAACACTGCCGGATTCTGTTACCGATATTCATGAATGTGCATTTAGATGTTCGGGTGTAAGATCGATAAATATTCCCAAAAACTTTCAGCTTGCACATTTGAATGCCATGCAACCTGTTGGTCTTTTTTATGAATGTGAGAATGTGGAAGAAGTGATCTTTCCCGAAGGGATAGAATGCTTCGAAAACTTTCTTACCGGCATTCCATGTATAAAAAAACTGGTGATACCTGCTTCGGTAACAGAACTGGTTGATGCTGCTCTTGCGTTCAGCCCGGATCTCGAGGAGATCGTATTTCTTGGTGAAATACCTGAAATCCCGGACATTGCATTTCGTAATTGTCCTAAGTTAAAAAAGATAGAGGTTTACGGATACAATAAGATAGGGCAAAGTGCTTTTTCCAAGTGTTCATCTTTAAAGCAGATCGAACTTGGTGAATATCTGAGTGAGATCGAAGATTCGGCTTTTGAGAATTGCACGTCGTTGGAAAAGATAGTTTTACCTTCGCCTATGACACAGATACCCGATAGGGCATTTAGCGGGTGTACAGGTCTTACCGATGTTTTCATCCCGGATTCGGTAACGAGCATATCGGAGACTGCATTTTCATCAAATGAAAACCTTACCATACATGGTGGAAAGGGATCAGTAGCGGAAACATTTGCAAAAAAGAATGGATACAAATTTTCCGAGTATGACAACACGATTTCGATTGAAACTGTTGTGAGCAATGTGGGACAGCACGTGACAATATCATGGAAGGCTGAGGAGGGTATTGAGAAATATGCTGTCGGATGCATTGACCAAAACGGTCACTACACAGTTATTGCCGAAGATCTTACCACGCCGGAATATGAAACGGATGATCCTTCATATGCTGCAAATAAGTATCTCGTAAAAGCATACAAAAACGGCAGATATATGGATATATTGCCATCTGATATAGTAGTGTCCGGGGTGAATATAAAGTCTTTGGAATTTGAAAATATTTCCGACTGCATTTATACAGGCGATGAGATCAAGCCTCAACTCGCGATACGCGATAATGGTAAGCTCTTAAAAGAAGACACGGATTTTGTGGCTTCATATACCAATAATGTAAATGCAGGCGTGGCTAAAGTAAGTGTCAAAGGTATAGGTAAATACAGAAGATCAACTGAGAAGACATACAATATTGTTGCCAGGGATATAAACTCTGTCTCTATAGATCAGATACCCGTTCAGGTTTATAAAGGCAAGGCGATCTGTCCGACATTGAATATTTCCTATAACGAAAAAAAGCTTGTGCAAGGTGTTGATTATGATGTTGCTTATAAGAATAATAATGCCATCGGACAAGCTACGGCGACAGTCAGCGGTAAAGGTAATTATACGGGAAATAAGGATCTGACCTTTACGATCACGGATCATATAAGCATAAAAAATATCCGTTTTTCAACTGAAGAGCCATTCTATTCGTATTCATGGGAAGAGATCAAACCGAAAGTTACTAATAAGAGTGGTCTCATAGAAGGGGTAGATTACGAACTTGCATATGAAGATAACATAGAGATCGGAACCGCTAAGATAATCATCACGGGTAAGGGTGATTATAAGGATACAAAAACGATCACATTTGAGATAAAGCCCAGACCGATCAGCGATGCCGAATTTGAAGATATACCGGATCAAAGCTATACGGGTAAGTCGGTAACACCCCTGGTTATTGCAACATATAATGGTAAAAAGCTTGTCAGAAACAAGGATTATAAGCTGTATTATTTCGATAATGTAAATATTGGGAATAATGCCTGTATATCAGTTGAAGGCATGGGAAAATTTGGTGGCGGAATAATGCTTTACTTTAAGATAATAGACGGTGTTCCTTCACCTGTTGTAAAACCTACGCCCACAGTTAAGCCGACGTTATCGCCGTCAGTGTCGCCAATACCAACGCAGAAACCAAGCCCGTCGGTTATACCGGATCCGACAGTCATACCAAAACCAAGTGTATCGCCGACACCAAGCGATATACCAAAACCGTCCGTCAATCCGGATCCGACAGAAGCTCCCGATCCAACCGAGGTGCCGGATCCGACAGAAGCTCCTGATCCAACCGAGGCACCTAAACCATCAGAAGCTCCCGATCCAACCGAGACACCGAAACCGTCAGAAGTCCCCGGACCTACCGAGACTCCCAAGCCGACTGTCGAACCTGAAGCGCCTAAGGATCTGTCCATCGAAAATTTACAGGTGATGACCTACACAGGCGGTAAGATCACTCAGAACTTAAAGGTCTACTGGGGTGATATCCTCCTCAAGGAAGGAACAGAAT
>CACZSE010000023.1 GCA_902783735.1 uncultured Lachnospiraceae bacterium | reverse complement strand
CGGCATAAAGCAAAGATAGCTTTGTCCTTTACCGTAAAATGTTATATACTGTAATTTATGAAAAAAGATGTTAACCTGAGGGATTCATTTATATGCATATCGGTCGTATGTATCATTACCGCTGTCATACAGGGCACAGAATTTGTATCATCATACAAAAGCGGTAAGACCATCTGTATCTTCTCTGCTCTCATCGTATATTCGATTATTTTTGCTTTTCACGTATATAAAAAGGATCTAAGAGAAAGAGCTGTTTTTTTGATCATATTCGGCGCCATGCTCACTCACTCTTATTATGTGATCGTCACAGGAATATATGACCGTCAGCATGACATAGGTAATATCACGCTCTTAAATGACGGTCTTATAAACGGAGGACATCTGGGATATATTGAATATTTTGTTAAGAATCATCACATGCCGGATTTTGCTCCGTTTGATGTGTTTGCATATTATCATCCGCCATTTCATCACATACTTGCATCTATAATGGTCTCACTGAGCTTACGCCTTGGTGTAGCCTATGAAACAGCTTTTGAAAATGTGCAGGTCATGACCCTTTTTTATTTCGGTCTCATGTGCATGACGGTTTATGCGACGTTATGTAAACTGATAGTTATCACAACTCACATAGAATCTGTCACCGATCATTTACAGTCTCATCCGAGAAAAGAACTTTTATGTGCCCTGTCGCTTGTTGCTTTTCACCCTTCACTGTTATTCATGAGCGGATACCTGAATAACGATATGCTGACTTTACTTATGATAAGTCTTATCATATACGCCAACCTCTGCTATACAGAGAATAAGAGCACTAAGAATCTTCTTATGATAGCCGTAAGCCTTGGCATCGGTGCGATCTGCAAGATGAATGCATGTATATATGCTTTTCCTACGGCTGTAGTATTCTTAATGCATATAAAAAATGTGCTTAAAGAAAAACAGGTAAGCGCCTGGGCAAGAAGGTATCTTGTGTTTTTATTTGTATGCGGAGGGATAGGTCTTTCGTTCACAGTAAGAAATATTATACGTTTCCATGAAAAGCCGGGCATCCTTTCGGCAAATTCGGATTCACTCCAGTATATGGGGGCCGACAGTCTCATAACACGCCTGGGGCTTCCCCGTACACTGGATCTTGAATATCCTTTTCACAGCGAATATGCAAAGGCCAGCCACAATGTATGGCTTATCACTCTGAAGACCTCACTTTTTTCGGAAATGAGACCCGATATCGGTGATCTCGGCCTTTTCTTATCGCGCATTGTTATTCTGACAGGTCTTGTTTTAGCAATAATGTATCTGGTATTGATACTTTCAGGATTCAGGATCATATTTATGCGAAACCGCGAATCAGGTGTATTCTTATACTGCGCTTTCATGATCACCGTCATGTCCTTTATCGCTTTTGTGATAAAATATCCATACACCTGCAGCTGCGATTTCAGATACATTGCATCAACCCTGTTTTTTGCGGCATTTTCACTCTTATTTGCTCAGGCTTTCACCAAAAGATTCATCAACATACTAACGATATTTTTACTGATCACATCAAATGTATTCATATTCTTCTTTGCACTAGGCAACTGATACAAGGCGGTTATCCTCCACACTGAATAAGTATGCGTGATCCGAAAGAACGTCCTCGGGATTTAACATCTCACTGTTTATGGATCTTATCATGCTGTTGATATTTCCGATCGTCCCGCTTATGAACTTTGGCAGGATAATGACCTCATGTACAGAGCTCGGCAAAACATAAAAATCACTTTTCAAAGACTCACCTATTCCCTTTAAAAGATCCGGATACGTGATAACAGATGCTCCGAAGGTCTGATCACTGTTACTTAAGATAAACATATTAAGCGGCTCTTCTCTGAGCAGTTCCATATCCTGCTTCATGACAGATCTTCTCTCTTCATCCGTACAATGATCGTACAGCGAAAGCACCACATCGCTTAACTTGTTTATTCTTGGAGCCGCGATCTTTGTCGCATTTTTAAGCGCATCATCTATAAGTTCATTTGCATGAACACCCCACATGCATATGTGGTTGTTATGTATCAGTACCGTTCCTGCCTTCTCATCTTTATTCTTAACCTCAACAATGCAAACGATCGCAAGATCGTCAAAGATCCTGTGCGGTACGTCCTTTAAGAGTTCTTTGTTAAGTTCGGTATTTATGAGCTTTATACTAAGATTACTCTTCACCTTCTCATAATCCATGAAAAAGTCGACCGTCATGGAATCTGTATTCTTAAACCGCTCATAGGTATCTACTATTTCCTTAAAAACGCTCGAAAAAGCTATACCTCTTTCATATTTTTTAAAGAACCCCTCGAGATATATCGTGGGTGAGATCTTGCGATCTTTTTCGGTGATGTTTATTCCGTAAAGCACAACCCCGTTTAACTTATTCGCTCTGGAGATCTTTACCCGGTACTCCTCTCCGTAATATTCACTTACTGCTTCCGATATCTTATTTCTGAATAATTCATATTCCTGTTCTTTTTTCAATTCGTACATTATCCTTCTTTTTCCTTCCGATAAAAAAATAAAGACAACAAACATATAAATGTCTGTTGTCTTATAGTAGTCTGTTTATGTATGATGATTCATACTGTATTATACACGGCTGAGATATTCACCTGTACGTGTATCGATCTTTATAACGTCATCCTGATTTACGAAAAGCGGAACTGCTACGGTTGCTCCGGTCTCTACAACTGCGGGCTTTGTTGCGCCTGTAGCCGTATCTCCCTTAAATCCGGGCTCTGTGTCTGTTACGACAAGTTCTACGAACATAGGAGGCTCAACCGAGAATACGTTGCCGTTGTATGAGCAAACCTTACACATATCATTTTCTTTTACGAACTTCAGAGCATCGCCGACATTGTCCTTGTTGATAGCTATCTGCTCGAAATTCTCTGTATCCATGAAGTAATAAAGATCACCATCACTGTAAAGATACTGCATATCTTTTCTGTCGATCCTTGCTGTAGGACACTTTTCTGTAGGACGGAAGGTCTTTTCAACCACACCTCCTGAGATAATGTTCTTAAGCTTGGTTCTTACAAATGCTGCACCTTTACCCGGCTTTACATGCTGGAATTCTATAATCTGGTATACATTTCCTTCGTACTCAATAGTAACACCATTTCTGAAGTCACCTGCAGAAATCATAATTTTTCCTCCTAAATACTACATCAACGTTTAAATCCTATAATATATTATACTATTGTCTTTTTTAAAGCAAGAATTTTTTAAGAAAATTTACGTATGATTTCATGAGACTTAAGATACTTCTTTATAATGATCTTTTCAAACTTTCTTTTTAACACGATCTGGATCTTATCGGTCGATCTGTCTATGGGCACTACCAGCAGTGATGTCATGTTCGCTCTGTTTGCTCCCCAAATGTCCGTAAACAGCTGATCTCCCACCACAAGTGTCTGCTTTGGAGTGCAGTTCATCGTCTTTGCCGCTTCCAGATATCCCTTCGGATCCGGCTTATTCGCTTTATATATATATTTTGCTCCGATCCGCTCGTTGAACATCTTTACTCTGGCTTCCCTGTTGTTTGAAAGGAAAAATATCTCAAATCCAATGTCCATCAGACCTTTTAATAATTCTACCGCCCTGTCATCGGCCCGCGCACCGTGAGGTACGAGCGTATTGTCAAGATCGTAAATGATGCCTCTGTATCCTTCTTCATAAAGTTCCTTATAATCTATGATATATGCCGACTCATAGTATCTGGTCGGATAAAATCTGTCAAAAAACATGTTTACCTCTCTGTACGTAGCCTTCAGTCACAAAATAATAGGTCGTACTCAATCGAATACGACCTATTCTAACACTTTTATCGTTCTTCATCAAACATTATCAAAACTTATTCTCTTTTGCAATGACCGTTCCGTCCTCGGAACTGAAGATGTTCTTACTGCTTCCGACGAAATACTGATAGTCCTGCAATATCGAATCCTGTCTCATCATAGATATGGCTTTCTCCATATCAAGTGTAGACAGATCTTTATCTCTGCCGATATATCCGTAATCTTCATTTTTGTTAAATGAAAGAGATACCTTTGCGGGATCGGTAGTCTTAGGACGCTTATCCTCTAAAGGCTCTATGGTCACGTGAGACTGTTTAGGCTGTTCCTGAGGTTTGGGTTCAGGTAAAAGAACCTGCCTGTCATCGGCTTTAGGAATATCATTTATACGATAACCCTGCATAAATCTGAAGCTGTCATTGATATTCATGCCCATGTCACGCACCACCTTTCTACATATTCTTACATATAATTTATCGGCAATAAAACTGATAATATAATATCAAAAATACACTTTTTTCACATATTAATATCAAAGTCCGGCGCTTTTTAGCAGTTCTTTGGTGTAAGTATGCTTCGGATGCTCGTATATATCGCTTCTGTTTCCCTCTTCAACTATCTCGCCCGACTTCATGACCAATATCCGGTCACACATCTTATATACAACTCTGAGATCATGAGATATGAACAAGAAACTTATTCCCAATTCATTATGAAGATCACTCATGAGTTTTAATACTTCAGCCTGAATGGTAACATCGAGCGCCGATACGGGTTCATCCGCTATGATAAGCTTTGGTTTTAACATAAGAGCCGTTGCTATGCATACCCGCTGTCTCTGACCACCCGAAAGCTCAGACGGATATCTTGAAAGATACATCGGATCGAGTCCAACCCTGGTTATCATCTCCTCCGCAAGCGCTCTTCTTTCCTGTTCAGACATTTCAGTAAGGTTTTTCAAAGGCTCTTCCATGATAAAACCCACAGTCTTGGTCGGATTAAGTGAGCCGTAAGGATCCTGAAATATCATCTGGGTATTCGGATATTTCGTATTTACCCTTCCGCTTTGCGGCTTTAATAAACCTATGATAGTCTTTGCAAGCGTGGATTTCCCGCATCCAGACTCTCCTACAAGACCAAGGATCTCACCTTCATTTATCTGTAAAGAGACATGCTTCAAAACTTCTTTTGTTTCTTTTTTAAGCCCTTTTCTCTTAGTAAACGATACACAGACATCTTCCACTTCGGCAAGAACAGGATTGTTCTTTACGGTATCCTGAGCACCCTCACACTTTGGAATGGCCGAAATCAGCTTTTGAGTATAGCTCTCCTTCGGATGATCGAATATCTCCTCCACAGTCCCTTCTTCAACAACATAACCGTTTTTCATGACCAAAACCCGTTGACACAATTGTCCCACAAGACTCAGATCATGGCTTATAAACAGAATAGCGGTTTTTTTCTCTTTATTTATTTTTTTAAGTAATTCAACTATCTGACTTTGGACCGTAACATCAAGAGCCGTTGTCGGTTCATCCGCTATGAGAAGTTTCGGATTTCCCACCATTGCCGCCGCTATCATGACACGCTGTCTCATCCCTCCGGAAAGTTCATGAGGGTAAGAATCATAAACCCTTTGAGGGTCATCAAGTTCCACTTCTTTAAGGGCTTCAAGCGCTTTTTGTTTTCGTATTTCAGGAGGCAGATCCGTATGTATCCGTAGCGATTCCTCTACCTGCCATCCGATCTTTTTAACAGGGTTTAAAGATGTTAAAGGCTCCTGAAATATTATGCAGATCTCATCACCCTGAAGCTGTCTTAACTCTTCTCTCGGGCAATCAAGTATGCTTTTACCCTCAAAGCGAATGACTCCTCTTTTTTTCATGTCATGTCTGCTTAAAAGTCCCGCTATTGCGAGTGCCGACATAGACTTTCCGGAACCCGATTCGCCCACAAGACCTACTATCTCGCCTTCCTTCATGTCAAGGTCAAAATCGTATACAACCGTCTCCGGTACTATGTGGTCATGAAATTCTATATTCAGATCTTCTACATGTAAAAGTCCTTCCACGTTAACCGATCTCCTTACTTATAAGCGAAAAACCCAATATGATCATTACAATGGTTGCTCCAGTAAACAGAACATATCCCGGATTCACAAACATATACGACTGCGCCTCACTAAGCATCCTTCCCAGACTGGCATCCGGTGGCTGTACACCGATACCAAGGAAACTCAATCCTGCTTCCGCCAATATCGCATTGTTAAACCCTATCATAACCGAACTGAGAAGAACCGTCTTTGTGTTAGGCAATATGTGAACAAACATTATCCTGAGATCCCCTGCTCCGGCGAGCCTTGCGGCTTTCACAAAATCGAGGTTCTTTATTCTTATGTATTCACTTCTCACTATTCTTGCGTAACTTGGAATAAAAGCGATCCCGAGTGCCAACATCACCTGATATTTTCCGGTTCCAAGCAAAGACACCATAACCAGTGCAAGTAAAAGGCTCGGAAAAGCCAGAGCAACATCGTTTATTCTCATGAGTGCCTCATCGATCAACCCTCCGAAATATCCGGTAAATGCGCCGATGACAGTTCCCAAAATGCTGCCTAACGCTACTGTTCCCACAGCTATCATGACTGTGATCCCGCTTCCTGACATGATCCTGCTGAAGATATCGCGGCCAAAATTATCACACCCGAATATATGTCTGATCCCGGAACCTGCAAGTTTTAATGAGGAATCCATCTTTTGGGGATCATAGGGCGTCCATACAAGACCTATCAATGCCGGAATGAGCGTTATTGCCAGTAAGATACATCCCAATATGATATTGAAATTCATTTTCTTTTGTTTCTTCATGTATTTTCTTCCACTCTGGGATCAACGATTCTATATATTATGTCAACTGCAAGATTGCATATTATAACTACCACAGCCACCAGCATTATTATCGCTATGACCACCGGATAGTCTCTGTTCTGTATAGATGTAAGGAGTATCCTTCCCAGTCCCGGTATGCCAAATACCTGCTCAATAATGATACTTCCGGCAATTATATCTGCGAGAGCCATTCCCAAAAAGGTTATAGTCGGTATGGATGCATTTTTGAGCATATGTCCGAAAAATACCGTTTTTGATCTGTTACCTCTGCTGTATGCCGTACGGACATAATCCTTCTTTTTTTCTCCGTTTAACGATGAGTAAAGAAGATTCAGGACCATGGCACTTTTCGGAAGTGCGATGGCTAAAGACGGAAAGAACATAAATCCAAAAAATCCCACTGCATTTTTGGAAATACTCACAAAACCACCCGGAGTAAATATCCTGAGTATCATGCCAAAAAACAAAGTGATCAGTATCCCTGAAAAAAATGGAGGTATTGCCATTACTATCTGATTTATGATCTGTATGATCCTGTCGATCAGCGTCCCTTCCTTATACGAAGCATATACTCCAAGCGGAACGGATATAACGATCATAAGCAAAAGTGAATAGATCATCAGTGTAACGGTTATGGGCAGCTTATCCGCTATCATTGATGTAACAGACATGCTGTAACTGTAGCTGGTACCGAAATCCCCCCTCAGGGCAGATCCCAGCCAAATAAAATACCTGACCATAAGAGGCTTATCCAACCCCATCTGGTGGCGTAAAGAAGCAAGCGCAGACTCTGTGGCATTGGTTCCGAGACGGGAAAGTGCAGGATCTCCGGGTATCAGAGCAAATGCCACAAAGACAAGGAGAGACACTATGAATAACGTTATAATACTGCTTAGTATCTTCTTAAAGACGTATCTCATAATGTCTCTCCTTTAAATTATTTCAAATAGAGTTTAGAAAAATCCATTACATATAACGGATAGAATTCATAACCTCCGAACTTATTGTTAAGTGCTACCAGATTCGGAAGATCCTGGATATAAACATTTGCCGCATCCTCTGCCAATATACGTTCGCATTCTTTGTACTTCTGTGTACGAACATCATCATCGGTGCTTGTAAATGCCACTGCATAAGCTGCATCATATTCGGGATTGTTGTAATTTATAAAATTCTTTCCCGAATCACTGACAAATCTTCCGAGCATCGCACTGGCGGTAAGTGTAGATGCATCAACACCTATTACCGTAGCTTCGAAGTTACGCCCGATATATACATCGTTTAACCATGAATCCCACTCGATGAGGTTTATGTTTGCCGTAACTCCTATCTCCTTAAGCTGTTCCTTTATTACCTGAGCCGTATCTACATGCTGCTGGTAATTACTGGGTACAGATATCGTAAATGTAAATCCGTCCGGATATCCTGCTTCGGCAAGAAGCTGCTTAGCCTTTGCAGTATCGGTATTGTAAATATCATTGAGCTCTTTCATATAATATTTACCGAATGCAGGGAACATGCTCGAACCGGTCTCGGTTCCCTTTCCGTCCGATACAAAGTCCATGATCTGCTGGATATCTACAGCATAACAAAGTGCCTGACGGACCTTAGGGTCATTAAAAGGCTCTACAGCATTGTTAAGATATACTGCCTGTACAAGGTTCATTGTTCCTTCGTATATATCAAACTTATCCGAAAGCTGTGAAGCCTGAGTAGTTGAAAGTCGAGCCATAAGATCGATCGAACCACCTTCAAGATTCATCACTATCGTATCGGCATCGGCAACTATCTTAAGAACCACGTTCTTGATCTTTGCCTTTTCTCCCCAATAATCATCAAAACTTTCAAGCACGATATTCTCCTGAGGTGAACGCGATACATACTTGTAGGGGCCTGTTCCGATAAGCTCTACCGATGCATCAAGATGATCCGCAGGCAGTATGGCTGCCGTCATGTTCGGCAGGAAATCGGTGTCGGGCTCATTTAAGACAACTTCTATTGTCTTATCATCGGGTGTATTTACTTCTTTTACGGCTGAAAAAGCCGCTACCAAGGGCTCACCACTCTCAGTACCGGCACATTTATCAAGTGAAGCTTTGACATCCTGTACCGTAACTGTCTTTCCGTTGTGGAACTTTACGCCCTCTCTGAGTGTAAACGTATAAACCGTTCCGTCCTCGTTGATGCTGTAGTCACTAGCCACGGCAGGTATAAGATCACCATTACTATTCGGTTTTACCAAACCTTCAAATACATTAAATAATACCTCTCTCGTTCCTGCCCCTTCTGCAATGTGGGGGTCAAGACTGTCGTCAAGATCCTGAGGTATACCAATAGTGATCAAAGAATCGGCATCCGCCGAACCTGCCTTACCGCCTGCGCATGCGCACAGTGCAGTAGCCATTAAGGAAACCAACAACATCACAAGGAATTTTTTTGTGTAATTCCTCATAATATTCTCCTTTTCTTTGAGTAAATTGTATGCACCTAAAAGGCACCGGAAGATCTTTATCTTCCAGTGCCTATTATCCTTGCTTTATATATATATTGTCAAGTTTTTTTATAAATACAATAATTATCTGTCAGCAAGCTCTAACATTCTTTCCGAGATATGAGCCATTATCTCGATCGATTCTTCGATCTTGCTTACATTTCTCTGACTTATTGCAATAGTCTCTTCGGTGCTGGCCGTAAACTCTTCGCTTGTTGCAAGTAACATCGATGTACTGTTTACAACCTCATCATTTGATGACTTGATCTTATTCATATCATTCTTAACGATCTCCAGAGTATCACCGAGCTTCTGTGAATATTCCTTTGATTCATTAAGCATGGTCTTATTGAGTTCAACAAGCTCCTTTTGCGTATTTGCCATTTGAACAGTCTGTCCTGCTTTATCGGAAACATCCTGGGCATTCTGTGTGAGTTCTTGGAGAATGTTACTGATCTTTTCGGTAGATTCCTTAGTCTGTGCAGCAAGGTTTGATATCTCACTTGCAACAACAGCAAATCCTTTTCCTGCCTCACCGGCTCTGGCTGCTTCAATAGAAGCATTGAGTGCAAGAAGGTTTGTCTGGGCAGATATCTTAAAGATGATATCAGTTATGTTCATGGCATCTTCAGAGAATTTCTGCTGATTCTCGGCTGCCTGCATCATCTCATTACCAACACGTGTTGTCTCAAATGACTGCTGTGCAAGGCTTTCCATATCCTTTAAACTCTTTTCAAGGGTATTGGCCATATCCTGTGAAACATTTACAGCCTCGATAGTGATCTTATCGGTCTCATCTAACAGTTCCTGAATGTCACTGGTCATCTTTGTCTGCAGCTCAACCGCATTCACATTTTCGCCGTTGCCCTGACCGATCTGCTCGATAGCATCACATACAAGATTTGATGTCTCACTGATCTCATCAAGTCCTTTTTTAAGGATCTCAACGCTTTCACTGACTTCATCGGTAACAGAAAGTATGTGTTCCGAAACCTTGGCTCTTTCTTCGGCAGCCAGTTCAATGGTACCTACATTTTCTTCTATAAAACGCTTGAGAAGTTTAGAACCCT